>NYSX01000025.1 GCA_002683345.1 Flavobacteriales bacterium | reverse complement strand
TGCAATTACATGACCTCAGACATCTGCGACGACGCTTGCGTCTATCCCTTGGTGGGTGAAGATTGTGAGGCTGGTGCGGTTGCCTGTGCTGAAGGAACGGTTTGGGATGCTGAGTCTCAAACTTGCGTTGTTGCCATCCCTGCTTATCTCAATGAGCCTGGTGAGGCTGCGATTCTGAATCCATGTTACTTCGATTCCAATGGAAATGGATTGGTCGAGGTGACGGACTTGATGAATGTGTTGTCGGTCTATGGGTTGGCGTGTGGTGAAATTCCAGAGGCTGCAGAATTCACGTGTGGGAATCCGTTGAGCTATCAGGGCTACGATTACGAGACCGTGCTCATTGGAGATCAGTGCTGGTTTGCGGAGAATCTGAGGTCTACGAACTATCGCAATGGCGACGAAATCGACACCGATCTTTCTCTGGAGGATTGGTCTGCCCTAAATGGAGGAGCAACCTCTGTTTACGGAGAGGGAGAAAGTGCATGCAACGACGACTCTCCTGTGATTGATGCATGTGACGATGCTCTTGCACTTTTGGCTTTCGGTCGGCTCTACAATGGAGCGGCTATAACCGACTCCCGTCAGCTCTGTCCGGCTGGCTGGGGCGTTCCTACAGACATGGCTTGGACCCAACTGACGGATTTTCTCGGTGGTTTGGCCTCTGCTGGTGATGCCCTGAAAAGCACAGAAAATTGGTATGGAGGTGGAAATGGCACCAATGACAGCGGGTTTGATGGGGAGCCTGGCGGTTACCGGAACTTTCTGAGCGAACAATTTTACAATGGAGGGGGGAGCGGATACTGGTGGAGTCAATCACCCTCAACTGCGTCGGAACTCATTATCCGCAGCATCGACTGGAACGGCAATGGATCGATCAATGTTCAATCCCGAAGTGTTCAAAATTCCTACTCGGTGCGATGCTTGAAAAGCGCTGAGTGATCGAGGGGATGTTTGCGCCGACGGCGGGGCCGCGGCGCAAGAATGACGGGGCGGCAGTCCCACCTCAACAAGCTTGCCCTCTCCGCGTTGCGGAGGGGGCGCTTTCTTTTTGGGCAACGCCTTCCGCTCAAGCCTCTGGCTTGGCGCCGGCTTTTTCCCAAAAAGAAAGCCCCGCACTTGCGTGCGGGGCTTGTTGGGTGGGTGGCTAATGGGATTTGAACCCACGACCCTCGGCACCACAAACCGATGCTCTAACCAGCTGAGCTATAGCCACCATGTGCCTTCGTTTGGACCGCGTGTGGTCCAGAAGGGAGCGCAAAGATATTCAAGATGTCTCAATGTCAAGCCCCTCCCTTGGGGACTTCTTTCGACCTTTGAGGCATGAGCGCCCAACTCAAGATTTTGCACGTGGCGAGCTGGTATCCCTCGGAGGTTCATCCCAGCTTGGGGAACTTCATCGAGCGGCACGTGGAGGCCGTGGCGACGGCATGTGAGGTGGAAGTTTGGGCGCCCGTGCCGGTGCGAGGATCGGCAGGCCGCGTGGTGAAGATGCGCGAGAAGAATGGAACGGAGTTGCGGGAGGTGGAAGGCCAAACCTTCACCGTCCGCCGCCTCTACCACGAAGCCACGCGACCGCAACTGGTCGGGGTCGCCAGATCGGTGGCGAGTGTGGCGTCGAAGATGGATTGGACGCCCGATGTGGTGCCCCTCCATGTGGCGTACCCCGCCGGGTCCGCGGCCGTGGCCTGGGCCAAGAAATGGGGCGTGCCCGTGGTGTTGACCGAGCATTGGACGGCGTATCAGGATTTTGGGGCAGTACCGTGGTGGCGTCGCCGGGTGATTCGGGACGTGGTCAAGCGCGCGGATGCGGTGTGTCCTGTGAGTGCCGACCTGAGAGAAGCCATGGCCGCCGCGGTGTCTGGCATGGGCCAGGTGCACGTTGTGCCCAACGTCGTGGACACGGCCCGGTTCAAGCCTGCAGAGGAAGAGACCTTGGCTGGGGTGCCTGTGGGTGCCACGCGGCGCCGTTTGGAAGGCCATGCCATGCAGCGACTGCTTCACGTCAGTTCCATGAACGACGACCAAAAGAACATCACCGGCCTTCTTGAGGCCCTCTCTCCCCTGTTCAAGGCGAATCCTGCGTTGAAGGCCAAGTTTGTGGGGGGCGAGCAAGCCCGCTTGGATGGACACCGGTCGTGGGTGGAGGCGCAAGGGCTTGAGGGTCGCATTGTGTTCACTGGGCCTTTGGGGACGAGCGAGGTCGTGAAGCACATGCAAACCCACGACGTGTTGGTCTTGAACAGCCGGCGCGAAAACTTTCCCTGTGTGATTGCCGAGGCTTGGGCTTGCGGGATTCCTGTGATGAGCACCGATGTGGGCGGCATCCGAGAGCACCTCCCTTCTGGCCTCAGCGAGCGCGGTTTCCTCTTGCCGGCAGAGGCTGGAGAGACGGAATGGCAAAAGGCTTGGATGCAGGTGGGCCAAACCACATGGCATGAGGAATCCCTGCGCGCGTATGCAGAGACGCACTTCAGCATGAAGGCCGTGGGTGCGGCGTACAAGGAGGTTTATCTGGGCCTTCTGGGTTGACCCGAGCCGTCGAAGAGATGTACTTTGCGTTCATGAACGTGTTTCGCATTGGATGGCTGGGATTGTGGACGATCAGTGCCTGTGTGGCGCAAGCGCAAGGCTATGCGCTGTACAACACAGGAGCGACGGAGGACGGGGACTTCCAAGCCTCGGGCGGCGTCTGCTTGATGGGCGGTGCCTCTGAAAACGACGAGGCGATGGCGTGGTTTCTGGAACGGGCCGGTGGCGGAGACATCCTCGTGCTGCGGGCCTCGGGTTCGGATGGCTACAACGACTACCTCTACAGCGACCTCGGCGTGAACGTCAACCGGGTGACCACGGTGGTGTGCCAAGGCATCAGCGCCTCCTCCAATGCCACCGTGTTGGGGTTGATTGAGGGTGCGGAAGGGATTTGGTTTGCGGGAGGCGACCAGGCGGATTACCACAACCTGTGGCAGGGTACGCCGCTGAACGACGCCATCAACGAAGCTCTCACAGAGCGCAACATTGTCATTGGGGGAACGAGTGCGGGCATGGCCATATTGGGCGGCCTTCGGTTCACCGCGGCCAACGGAACGGTGTACAGCGAGGAAGCCCTCGAGGATCCTTACAATGCCTACATGACCCTCGACAACACGCCATTCATCGAAGTACCGGTGCTGGCGAACACATTCACCGACACGCACTTCGACAATCCCGACCGACGCGGCCGCTTGTTGACCTTCATGGCACGTGCCTACATGGACTGGGGCATCGAAGCTTCGGCCATCGCCTGCGACGAATACACGGCGGTTTGCATCGATGAGGACGGTGTGGCGCGCGTGTTTGGGGAAGCGCCGCAATATGCAGACAACGCCTACTTCGCCAAGGTCTATTGCGTGCTTGACTACCCCACGCCTGAAGTGTGCGAGGCAGGACAACCGTTGACCTGGAGCCAGGGCGAGAACGCCGTGCGCGTGTGGCGCGCCATGGGCACCACCACGGGATCACCCTCGATGCACCTGTACGGCAACCCCATGCATTCGGGCGAGAGTTCCGAGCGATGGTGGGCCGAGAATGGCACATGGTTCAGCGCAGCCACCTTCAACGCCGACTGTGCCTTCAACCCGCCCTTGCCTTGCACCGAAGACATCGACGGTGACGGCATCATTGCCACCTCTGACGTCATTCTGATGCTCACGGAATTTGGGTGCAGCGCCAATTGCGCCTTTGACCTCGACGGGGACGGAACCGTGGGGGTGTCGGACGTGCTGTCCGTGTTGAGCCGTTTTGGAGAAATCTGCTGACCCGCAGCCCGCTCAAGCCAAATCCAACAGCGAGTCCGTGCCCACGGGGCGGCGGACTTCAAAGCCTTCGCCGTGCATGAACCCTGCGGGACGCCCAAAAGAGGTGGCCCTCCCCCTCACGTGATCGAGGAATTCGGGGCTGCTGATCGGCGTGGCGGGCTCCTTGGAATTGGGGTCATGAAATTGTGAGCCGAAGGCCAAAATCGCCTTGAACTTCGTGTCGAGGTGCCCCGTGATGTCCACGACGACGTCCGGCGTGCGGTCGTAGTCCTGGATGTAGTGGTACACGGCACGAGGGCGCCACGCAGCCTCTGAGGCGTCGTCGGAACCGGTCACGACTTTGGACAGTCCGGCGAGGAAGGCCGCACGGGCCACGAGCTCGGCGCCACGGCCATGGTCGGGATGGCGGTCTTCGAGGGCGTTGGCCAGGACCACGGAAGGACGCAAGCGGCGGATGGCAGACACCACCAAACGCAAGCTGTCCTCATTCACTTCGAAGAACCCATCGGCGAGGCCGAGGTTTTCGCGGTGGACGAGGCCGAGGATGGACGCCGAAGCGGCGGCCTCGCGGTCGCGAAGCTCGGCCGAGCCCCGCGTTCCGAGCTCCCCGCGGGTCAAGTCGACGATCGCGCATCGTTTGCCTTGGCTTGCCAGTTTGGCCAGGGTCCCTCCCGCCGACAACTCCACGTCGTCCGGGTGGGCTCCAAAAGCCAAAACATCCACGGCTTCCTGAAGGGTCTTGAGGGTCTGCTGCGCCATGGTGCAAAGGTAGTTGGTGACTGAATTGCCATGAGAAATCAACTCGTTCTCAAAAAATATTCACTCATTCCCGAATCAATGCACCTCATTCCAACTACCTTGAAGCAGCGATGGTTGAACATCGCCCCCTTGCAAGTGGTTGTTCTATGCACCCAATCGCATCGACATGAACGCAGCATCCACTTCATCCCCCGACGAGGTTTTGGTCCTCGGAGCCGGCTTTGCCGGCCTTGCCACGGCAAGCTACTTGGCCAAAGCCGGACACCGCGTACGCGTTGTGGAAAGACACGACACGCTGGGCGGACGGGCTCGGAAATTTGAAGCGGAAGGGTTCACGTTTGACATGGGCCCGAGCTGGTACTGGATGCCGGACGTGTTTGAACGTTACTTCAAGGATTTTGGAGCCGACGTGAACGAGGAAATGAACCTCGTTCGCCTCGACCCCTCATATACGGTGTGGTTTGAGGATGGGCCGCTCGAGATCCCCGCGGGGCTCGACGCCTTGGCCGAAGTCTTTGAACAGATTGAAGCCGGCGCAGGCCAAAAGCTCAAGGACTTCATGGCCGAAGCTGAGGTGAAGTACAACATCGGCATGAACAAATTCGTGAACAAGCCGGCGCACAACGCCCTCGAGTTCGCGGAATGGCAGACGGTGGTCGACGCCACCCGCTTGTCGCTCTTCACGTCGTTCAGTGCCTTCGCCCGCAAGCACTTCACGCACCCCAAGCTGCTCCAGATCATGGAGTTTCCGGTGCTCTTCTTGGGCGCCAAACCCGAGGACACCCCTGCCCTCTACTCCCTCATGAACTACGCCGACACGTGCCTTGGCACGTGGTACCCCATGGGCGGCATGAATGAAATCGTGCAAGCCATGGTCCGCGTGGCTGAGCGCCAAGGGGTCGTGTTCCAAACCTCTTCGGAAGTCGCCGCCATCCTCGACGACGGCGACCGGGCGTCGGGCGTGGTGCTGTCCAACGGACGACGCATTGAAGCGGCCGCCGTCGTGGCCACGGGAGACTACCACCACGTGGAGCAATCCTTGCTTCCCGCGAAGTGGCGCCGCTACGACGAAGCGTATTGGGACAAGCGGACCATGTCGCCTAGCTCGTTGCTCTATTACGTGGGACTGAACACGCGGGTGCCTGAACTCCAGCACCACAACCTGTTCTTCGACACGCCGTTTGGGCCGCATGCCACGACGATCTACGACACCAACACGTGGCCAGACGATCCGTTGTTCTACGTGAGTGCCCCTTCGCGCACCGACCGCAGCGTGGCCCCCGAGGGCTGCGAAAACCTTTTCTTCCTCATCCCGCTCGCCCCGGGCCTGACGGAGGACGGTACTGAGCGCGATCGATACTTCGAAGAGATTTTGACGCGCCTCGAAACGCACCTCAGACGGGATTTACGGCCGCACATCACCTACACCCGAAGTTTTGCGCACAAGGAATTCCAAGAGGAATACTCCAGCTACAAAGGCAACGCTTATGGACTCGCGAACACCCTGCGTCAAACCGCATTCTGGAAACCCAAGATGCGCTCCAAATTGCCAGGACTGCACTTCGCTGGCCAGCTCACGACGCCTGGTCCCGGGGTACCTCCTTCCCTGATTTCAGGGGAAGTCGCGGCCCGTGAAACGGGGCGATACTTGAACCATTTGGGCATCATGCCTCAGGAAGCCACATCTGTGGACCTGTCCGTTGAACATGAACCCTCCTTCCAAGGTTAATCTCCCGTCATGGACGCATTGAAACTCTACGACGATGTTGCTTCGGAATGCGCCAAGCGCACGACCAAAGCGTACAGCACCAGCTTTTCGTTGGGCATCCGCTTCTTGGCGCCCTCCTTGCGTGAAGCCATCTACAACATCTACGG
>NYSX01000024.1 GCA_002683345.1 Flavobacteriales bacterium | reverse complement strand
ATCGCCATTGAGTAACACGCCTTTCTAGGAGGTTTGGGTTGGAACCGATTCAACAGTCCTCTCCGAATGCACTCAACACGGTGAGCACATCGGCCACGGTGATGGATCCGTCGTCGTCCAAGTCGGTGGAGGTGTTGCAGCCTGCCGCACAGCCAAAGTCTGAGAGAACCAGAAGGACATCCGACACTTCGATGGCACCGTTGCCATTGATGTCCGCAGGACATACCGCACAGGTTTCAGGTGCGAAGTAGGCGTTGCCGTTGGTGGCGGAGCAGGTGGCTTCGTCTTCAAAAAACGCGTTCAATTCCACCCAAATGCCGTTGGCTGGAAGCGTGAGGGTTTGTACGAGGCTGTTTCCACTCACGAGGAAGGAGTCTTCGTTGACTGCCAAGCTGCCTGTTTCCGGAGCCCCCACCCAGTTGACCTCAAAGGTCAGGTCAAACGTGTTGGTGGCGGGGTCGCATGGCGTGGCGTTCAAGACATTGAGGCTCGTGATGTTGCAAGGCGTGTCTAAGCCTTCCCATTGGTCTACACCGTAGCCGCCATTGCCGATGTAGTAGTAAGGTGGCTGGTCTTGAATGTAGACCCCCGTTCCGTCCGGCCAAATCGTCTCAATGCCCGCGTATTGCGTGATGTAAATCGCGGGAGGAGGTGTGGGGCCCCATTGCGCGTAGTCGTAAAGCAGTCCTGTCGGGAGAAACAACATGATCCAATCGCCAGCCAGTCCGGCTTCCCATGAAATCTGGATCTCTTCCCCGGGCTGAATAATCATGTTCTGACCTGTCGAGGCTAGGGAAGACAATTCTTGATACCCGGCCACGCTAAGGAGTCCCCATTCCGAGATGTCGGAGGGGCATTCCGCAATGTTCTTCAGACGCATGGTGTTCGCGGACGGGTCGATCTGACTCATACGGAACAAACCGCAGCAGGGGTCCCGCCGGGTGAAGACGTTGTTCTCGCTCCGTGAGCACCCTTCGTCGGTGCTGAAATACGCCGAGACGCTTGCAGGTTGGCCATCGGCTGGAAGACCGACCAGGTTGATGGACTGCGGACTGCTGCCGATGGGCTTTTGGTCACCATTGATCACCAAGAATCCGTCAGCAGGTGCATTTTCATAAGTCAGGATGACTTGCTGCGTATACGTCAGCGACAACGGGTCGCAGGCTTGTTGTACGCCGCCTTGAATGTCTGTGATGGCACATTCGGGTGGCTCATACTCCTCACATTGGGTGTAACATCCGCTTGCAGACATGCTTGGGATGAGGGCATTGCTTTCGACAAGGGGGTGGAACTGCAACACCTTGGGCGTGCTGCCATCCAAATGACAGTAACTCATGATGGTTCCTGTGGCCACTTGCGGCCCATTTCCGCAACCACCTTCGGAAGGGTAGCAGTCGTCAATGGCACCACCGGGCCAGCCGCACCAGTGCGTGTGGTTGGATCCGAAGTTGTGTCCAAGCTCGTGGGAAACCACATCCAAATTCCATGAGTAGCTGTTGATGTTGGTCGTGGTGCTGCTCGTCATCACGGCGCTGAAACCGTAGGCAAACGAGGAGCAGTTCACGCCGAGGTAGGCGATGCCGCCGGTGCCTGTGTTGCCGCGCTTGGACATCAAATGGGTGACGTCGCGTTGGACTGCGTCAAGCGAAGGGGTGGTTTCCCAGGTCGACCGGAAGTTGTCCAACATGCCACCTGCGTTGTTGGTGAAGTTGGACATGGGGTCGGGTGTTTGCCAGAGGTGTACGTAGGTGGCCTGCAGCAAGAACAAGCCGTCCAACTCTTGGGTGTAAATCGCCGACACCCCGGCCATCTGGGCGAGCGCCCAATCCGTGGCATTACCAACGTTGTTGTAGGTGCTGTACGTGAAATTGTCCACGTCGATGGCCACCTCTACACATCCACCGTTGTTGGCGCGGTTGGTGCTTTTTTCCGTGCGATCAATCGCTTCCTTCAGTGGAGCCTCATCCACGCCGCAGGCGAAGGGGGCAAGGTTGGTTCTTTGGTTGAAATCGAGCACGGCATACACGTCCCCTTCCATCTGCGTTAGGTCAAATTGCTGCCCGTCGTGATGAAAGCTGCCGAGAACGTGGTCGTGCATGAGCACCAGCGTTCCCACAACATTGTCGTTGAGGCTCAACGCGAATGTTTGAAGTTGGGGAACGTAGTCCTGCTCTTCAAATCCGCGATCACTTGTCAGTCCAACGGTCATGACATCGGGGTGAACGAAGAACCGTTCCAACTCAAACGTCAGCCACTCAGGCGCATCGCCGTCTCGACCTGTGGGGCGCGGAAGCGTCAATTCAAACGACTGTTTGTCTTCGGCACGAAGCTGTTCAAACCGCTCGAAATCAAGGAGAAGAATCGCGGCGTCGCCTGGACGCTCTACGGCAGTTTCGACTTGTCCCCGTACATCACTCGGCCACTCACTCATCAGCGCGAAGAGGGTGGCTTCGTCGGGCACAGATTTTTGGGCCCACATGCACGACGCAAGGCAAACGAGAACACAGCTGAGAAGAAGTCGAGGTTGTCGCATGTCAGGAGTTTTGGGTGGTGTACCTGGGGTAGTACATGAGGTAAAACGCTTTGTTCATCCCGAGGTTGCTTCCACTTATGTCAGAGTGCATGAGTGTGATGCCATTCGTCACGAACAAGATGTGCCAAACGCAGACAACACAGCCAGCACGTCGCTGACCGTCACCGCATCATCGCCGTCGATGTCGTAGAGACATGCCTCACCTACACAGCCAAATTCAGACAGCACCGCCAAAACGTCCGCAACAGAGACTGATCCGTCAGAATTGGCATCTTCAGGGCATGTGGCAGGCTCTTCTTCGTCGGGGTCGATGACGCCGTTGCAGTTGTTGTCGTTGCCAGTCGCATTTCCAGGCGCCCCGGGATAAATGGTGCTGTTGGCGTCGTTGCAATCGCCATCCAAATCGACGGTGCCTGCAGGAATGATTGTGCCACAGATGTACTGAGCAAAGAACTGACCAAACCCATCTCCATCGCTGTCGAAATAGACCGGCGTTCCAGGGTCGCAACTTCCGTCATCCAAGGTGGCTTCTGCGTCGTAGTTGCAAGACTCAGGGTCGGTGCAGCCGCCAAAGGTGGGCTCTCCTGAACAGACCCCATTGAAAGCGACGAGTACGTCGTAATTAGCCCCACCCGAGTTGGTCCAACCGTTGATGAGGTTGATGCTCCAATTGCCTTCTCCGGTCATGCCCAAGCTGGCCAAATCCACAGAATGCGTGTAGGTGCCCGAGGCAGAGACGTTCCAAGCGGAGGGCCAGGGCAATGCGCCCAAGGAACATCCGGTTCCGACATCGTATCCGCCGATGCCCACACAGGAGCCGTCGGGCGCACCAATTTCAAGGAGCAAGTCTCCAGCCCAACTGCCATCGCCTGCTGTGTTCGTCCAAACAAGGGTGATGTCCACGCTTGTGAGCGTGCCGATGGCTTGTTGTTGCGCCGAGAAACTGGCGCCTGCGGCCAAGTCGGCCACGGCAGTCACTTCCGTCACACAATCGCAGGGGAATCCTGCGGGAGGGAAGGTGCATGAACCATCGTCGAAGATGGCATCCTCGAAGTAGTTGCAAGCTGCAGGGTCTGTGCAACCCGTGCAACTGGCGCCCAAACCTGCGCACACGCCACATTCGTCAATCACACCGCACGAGCCATCGTCCTGGACGGCATCGGGATTGTAGTTGCACGCTGTGGGATCAGTGCAGCCGTAGGAACCGCAGGACGTTTCAATGGCCGCGCAATTGCCGTGACAGAATCCGTTGGCGTTGATGGTGGGGAAGAGCGCGGCTTGCTCCACCACAGGGTGAAATTCCAAAATGGCCCCCGCAGGCTGCAAATGGCAGTAGCTCATGATGGTGCCCTGCTCGTTGATGACGGTTTCCGCGCAGCCACCTTCCGAATCATAGCAGTCGTGAATGGTTCCGTTCGACCCCGCAGGTTCATCGGGGTGATCAGGTCCGCCGGGCCATCCACACCAGTGGGTGTGGTTGGAACCGAAGTTGTGTCCAAGTTCGTGGGCCACCACAAACAAGTTCCACGTGAAGTTGGGTGGAATCACGGGGAAGTTGGACTGGTTGTCCATGGCGCTGCTGAATCCGCAGGCATAGTCAGGGCTGCAGACCACGCCGAGGTAGGCAATTCCGCCGGTGCCGGTGTCGCCTCGTTTGGACATGAGGTGAATCATGTCCCAGTTGGCGTTGGCCAAAACCGCATTCGCAGACGTCCACTCCACACGCAATTGGTCGAGCATGGTGCCCGCGTCGTTCACGGTGCCAGCCCAAGGTTCGGGCACCTCCCAAACGTTGACGTACGACGCTTGCAACGTGATGAAGTCATTGAGCTCGGTCCGGTACACCAAGTCCACACCCGCCAAGACGCCCAAGCCCCAATCGATGGCGCCGTAGCAATCCGCAAACGTGTTGTAGGTGAAATTGTCAATGTCCAATCCAATCTCCACGCATTGGGGAACCAAGCTTTGTTGCTGCTGTCGACTCATCAATGCCATTTCACGTTCCTGGTCTTCCACCGCACAGGAGAAGGTGTTGGTTGCCGTCGATTTGGCCACGTCAAAAAGCACGTAGTCTTCCACACGTGTCTCGCGGTCTCCAGGTCGCTTTGCAGGAGCCAATTCCCATTGTTTCCCATCCAATTTGAGCGATGCCTGAACGTAATTTTCAAACATCACGACGATGCCTGTGACTTTGGCGAAGGTTGAGCCGAGACCTTCAGCGCCTGTCACTTCATAGGTGATGAGGTTGGGGACATAGTGCTCTTCGCGCGTTCCTTCGGCCATGGTCCGGGCAATGATGAAGTCGTCGCTCAGGTTGCAGAATTCATTCATGGTCAATTCCACAGACCCCAAACCGGGGAAGGGAAGCTCAAACGACACGTTGGCAGGCCGTTGACCACGCAGAGACTCGTACAACGCCAGGTCCATGCGAAGGCCCTGGGTGTCGGCTGTCCGGGCCGTGGCCAACTCAACAGGTGCTTTGGTCGCCCGAAACAGGGGTTGGGCTTCAGAAACGGTGCCTTGGATGGCTTGACCTTTGGGCGAAATGCCCAACACAAGCCCCGCGATGAAAAGGAGGTGGCGCATGGCGAATTGGTTTGAAGGAAAGATACGGACTATTTGTTCGTCGAGGCTTTTTTGCTATTTGCAGCCCATTCTGCGGTCCTCGTCAACACATTTTCATGAATGTTTACCCAGAACAAATTGATGTCGCCTGAATGCCAGTTGTCGCGTTGCAACACCTTGCCTCCGAGAACCTTGGGGGCATCGACCCAAAGAACGCCTTCAGGTGTGATTTGGCCTTTCATGGCACGGGCCTTGGACAAACGAAAGGAGGGGCGCACCACGCCCAAATGGTCGGCATAATCGCTGCTCAATTCGGCCGCATTCCAAGTCACCGGATGGGTGATCAACACCGGGGTGAATTCTGGCTCATTCATCTTGCGCAACAGCCAAGCAGGGAGGTAGCCGTTCCCGTAAGTCATCCAAGTGCACAGGCACCCCGTTTGCGTGGGCTCAAGACACAAGGGGAGCGAGTCAAACTCTCGGGCGTACATGTCCATGCCCGGGAGGTAAGCGGCCACCAAGCGTTCACTCAGAGCCGTCCCATCAAAGAACTCCTGAAGCAGTCGGCGACCGTGAAAAGAGCCTTGGCTGTGTCCGGCGAGGACAATGGGACGGTCGTCGCTCCACTCCAAAAACTTCAGGAACGCCGCCTTCACATCTTGGTACGCGATCTCGGCCGCGGCCCAGCTCAGCGAGTCGCCCAAACTGAAGATGCGCACATGGGCCTGCCTGTATCGCGGGGCAAAAACCCGACCTGCACCGGAGAAAGCTGATGCTTGGTGCCGAATGGGCCAAACATCCACAGATTCATTCATCTTCTCGTCCTCCAATTCGGCATTCCACGCAGGACCCTCCAACAACATGGTGGGGTGGATGAAGAACACTTCCGCCAGCATGTCTTGGCCATCCGACCCAACCTCCTGCATGCGTCGCGCGAAGCCTTTGGGATGCGGCAACCGTTGGGAAGCATCGAGGTGCGGATTCAAGGCCCACGCTGACAGATCGCCGTAATCTGGCGCTTCGGGGATCGGGTCCAAGGTGGTGCGCCACTCGTTCGCGTCTCTGGTGTTGGACTCCGATTCTGGCACCTCTGGGAAGGGACGCTGGGCGAGGCCCGAGGACACACCGACAACGACCAAGGTGAGCGCATGTAAAAAACGTGACACGGATGATGACATGACTGAGGCGCGTGGCTGTATTTCGCGATTTGGAGTGCAAAGGAAAGCAACAGCATTTGCAGGGGAGAAGTTTCGTCCGTTCGGCGGTTGGGAATTTGTGTATCGAAGAAATTGGGCAATTCGTCGATTAATTCCGGAGTTTAAACTATCTTTTCAGCCTATTAATCCGTCAAAACACGAAGCATGAACAAGATGCGTTCACTCTTTCTTGCCGTCGTTTGTTGTTGTAGCACTTTGGCTGTCAGCAACTTGGGCTTTTCTCAGTACACCCTCTCTGTCGAGTCGTCACCCGCTGTCACAGCAGGTTTGACGACTTATCGTTTTTACGTGGACATGCAAGACGCCACGGACCGCATGAGTGCGGTGTTTGGCAACGACCAAGCGAGCTTGCTTGTCAGCACGCCCGGTGGCGCGTT
>NYSX01000023.1 GCA_002683345.1 Flavobacteriales bacterium | reverse complement strand
GGAAAATGGATTCCTGTTGGTCAAGGCGGACGAAGGCTTGGTTTCGCCCATTGGCACGTTGTTCATCGAACGGTACGAGGAGGCCTCTGCCTTTCAGGCGCTACTGGCCGATCGCAAGGACGACATCCAAGTGGTCACGATGCGTGCCGACAGTGCCAGCCGGGCGCCATTGGAGAAAGAGGGAATGCGCGTGGCGTCCTTTGGGGAGAACCAATGCCCCACGCTTCGCGACTACGCCGATGGGGTGGACACCATGTCCTTCCTCTTGACGTTGCCCAAACCGCCGGTGGAGGCTTAATTTTGTCCCATGAGCAACAACCAAACTTTGTGGACGCGTTGGGGAGTGGGCGGTGCCTTGGTCGCCACGATGGCGACTTTCGGGTGCAGCACGGAAGTGGATTTGACGGCGCCCTACGACAGCATTCCCGTGGTCTATGGGTTGCTCGAACTGCAGGCAGACACGCAGTGGGTCAAGATCAACCGGACGTGGTTGGGGGAGGGCAACCAGTTGCTTGCCGCGCAGGTGGCGGACAGCTCTGAGTACCCCGCAGGCAGCGTGGATGCACGCATCGTCGAGTTGGTTCCTTCAAGCTCAGGAGGCATCGTGGGCAACGAATTGCCCACTGGCCGTGAGTGGACCTTGCGCGACACCTTGATTGACAACAAGGAAACGTCAGGCATCTTTTTTGGGCCCAGCCAGCGCGTGTACTTCGCAGAAACGACCACCGAGCCGTTGCTCGACGACAAGCTGTACCGTCTTGAATTGACGTTGCCCGACGGCAAAGAAGCCCGATCCACCACGACGATGGTGGAGTCGAGCGTGGGGGCCATCAACCAGCCACCGCCCAACCTGCCCAACTACAAGATGGGCTTTGCCGCGGTCAACCCAGATGGCTCGGCGACCTATCCCAACTTCCCGTTCAAGTGGACCACGTCCCCAGGGGCAAGCCTTTACACGGCGTCCTTGGTCGTGCACTTTGAAGAGCGATACTACGCCGACGACGCTTTGACCTTGTTGGACAGCGCCCGGGACCGCACCGTGACCCTCTCCGTGGGGACCCGTGAAGTCAATGGCCTGAATGGCTTCCAAACCATCGACGAGCCTTTCGAGTGTCAGCGCCTCTATGGCGAGTTGAGCACGCGGTTGGAAGCGAACCCACGCATCCGTCGCGTCTTGGGCCGGTACGACGCTGAATTCCAAATGGAGCGCGCCTTCGACTTTGTGTTGGAGGTCGCGAACCAAGACTTGGCCATTTACTTGGACGTCAACGAGACCACCAACAGCATTGTGCAGGACCGTCCGACCTGGACGAACATCGAAGTGATTGGCAACGACGGCGAGCCCATGGGCGGCGTCGGGCTGTGGGGATCCAGAAGCACCTTGGGGGTGTACGGCTTGGGATACACCAAGCAAACCATCCAGCACTTGCAGGAGGGCGACCTGACGGCGGCCCTCAACTTTTGCTCCCCAGCGCCCAGCGGCATCAGCGACTACAGCTGCGAATAACCCGGTGGTTCTGCGGGGTTCCGATGAAATGCCCATTGGGGTGTGAACACTTTCGCATCGGTTGAAGGAAAATCGCGTGTGCTCCTCCTCATCTTGAGGACGTGGAACATGGATTGAAAAGTTCTTCTGAGCGCGCCGATTACACGTGGGCCTCGGGCATGTGTGCCGTGGTGCACCACGCCGACCACCTGCTGGATGAAAATGCGGCGCGCCGCATCGAAGAGGAGCGCAAGGCACTCTGCCCTGAGCACAGCGGCACAGTCCTCCATGTGATTCCCGGGGACATCGAGGTCTTCGACCAAGAAGTGCTGTCGTTTTGGATGACGAAGGAAGCCTCGGAAGGGGTGATGGCGCGTGCGGCCGTTGTGCCCTCAGGCATCACCGCGTTGAGGCACCGCATCCGGTGGATGTTCTTTTCCTCTGAAGTTCCTTTCAGGGTGTTCCGCAATCCCCAAGTGGCCAAAGGATGGCTGATCGACTGCTGGTTGCAGCATCAGGAAACACAGACCGATTACGCCGAAGTTCAGTTGTCCTCCGAGGCGGTCTTGGACTGATTCCAAGGCCACGTCCAATTGAAGGAGCGGTGCCACCGGATGCCCACGCCTTGGCTCGTGGTGTTTCCCGATTGCGTGACAGTGGATTGGGATTCTGAAAACCCCGTCAGTTGCAGGCCCCGTTCTTCGTTAAGGTTGTAGAGGACCCGGACGTTTTGGAGTTGGGCTTCGCTCAACGCTTCCTGCGTCATGTCCCGTGAACCCAAGGCGCCCTCCACTTCGAGTTTGTCCTGGAAAAACGATGCCTTCAAGGCGAGTTGCAGGGCGTCTTGGTTGACAGATGCCGGGTTCAGGGCAGAGGAGGCGTCGTAGCGGATGCCGACATCGATGTCCTCGTTGATCTTACTCAGCCAATTCGACAGCTGGGAAGTGATCATGTCGATGCTGTACTCTTGAAGCCCTGTGGTCCCGAGTTCGAGGGTGTTGATTTGTTGGGGGAGAAACTCCTGCAAACTCAGCAGGGCAATGGCCTGTCGGGTGCGCTCGGCATCGTCCAACACGGCCGTGGCAAGGGCTTCGGCCACAATCGAAGGCGCGCGAGGCGCGTCGAGGTCAAACCCGATGTTGGGACGCAGCATGGGGCCATTGAGGTGAAGGACGACGTCAATGTCTTCGTTTTGCACCCCCGTCGAGGCGCTTCCCACGAGCGGTTGGACGTTGGCGCGGGTGGCGTATTTGGCATGCAAGTCCACCGTGCCTTGGTACGGATCCCCACTCCAAAACAGCGTCCCGCCCGCATCCACACTGAATTGCTTGCGAAGCAGGGGACCCAGCGCAAAATCGTAGCGTCCTTCCACCACCGTCAAGTTGCCTGTCAGGGTCATCCGTTCCCAATCTTCCAGCGTCAAGTGGATGTTGCCCTCGGTGCTTCCCACCAGGTTGGCATTGTTCTCGGGGTCGGTCAAAATGGTCACCTGTGCCTCGGGTTTGGCTTCGATGTTCAAGTCCAAAAGCACGCTGAGCTTGTCCACTTCTTCAGGGGCCGCCACCGAATCGGAGGGGGCATCTGTGGCAAAGACCACCCACGAGCCCCAGCCTTCGGATTCTCCGTCCTCCAGCGACAACGTGAAATCGGTGGGCGCCTCGGCGGACACGTCCCCGCGCAATTCGAGACGGTTGTTCCAGAAGAAGGCATCCAGGCTTCCTCGGCCGACCAACACCCCAGAGACCGGCGATTTCGAGGAGGGGGGAAGGTCCATGATCAACATGTCTTTGGGCGTGTCCACCATCGACACGTCGAAGTTCCAATCGGCAAACCCGTCGTGCAGAAGTGCACCTTCCACACGTGCGGTTGCGCCGAGGCGATCCGAGAGCACGCACGAACGCAGCACCACTTCGTTTTGCCCAATCACGAAGGCCCCAGAAGCGCCAAAAGAGGTGCCCAAACTCGGGATTTCCGCCGTCAGCGTGTCGATGATGCCGCCCCCGGACAGCAGGGGCGCACGCCAAGGCCCCGACATCTCGACCGCGGCATCCAACGTTCCAGTCAAGATGGCTGCGCTGCTGTCCACCCAGGGTTGAACCCAAGACAGGGGGATGTGCGTCACTTTGGCGTCGACGCGAAGGTCATCAGGGGTCGACACCTCCCACGTTGCGGTCCCGTGCAAGTGCGTTTGTGATGTGGGTTGGTCAGCATTGACTTCGGCATGCCACCGCCCCTCCCGGAAATGCATGCGGGAGGTCAGGGAAGCAAAAGACAGGGATTCGAAGGCCACGTTGTGCGACGCGGTTTGGAGGGTGCCCACCGCCCCGGATGCACCGTCATGGCTCCATTGCCCTTGGAATTCGAGTCCGTCTGCGTGGAGGGCATGGTGCAACGACGACAGCCCGCCAGACGTCAATTGGCCTTCGACGTCCACCGTCCATGCGCCATGTGATGAGGGCAGCACGTTCAGAGCCACGGAGCCCAAGCTTCCGCCCAACAGCACGTGTGGTCCGGCGGTGTTGTCGTCTTCTGAATTCCAGTGAATCGGACCGTTTTGCAAAGCCAGGCGTTGTGTCCCCAAAGGAATGGAGGTTTCCAAAAGTCCCCAAGTCCAAGAAGCTTCGTCGGGATGGGCCTCCGCGCGGAGGGAAGCGACTTGCCCATCGGGAAGGGTGACTTCGGTCAGTGCTTGCCAGCGATCGGTTCCTTGCAAGTCGACGTGGGCGTTCCATGGCTTGTCGCCGAACGCTGCGCGCATGCTCAAGTGACCTTGCACGTGGTTGGCGGAGCTCGAGAGGCTGAGGTTGGAGGGGCCCAAACCCACGTTCGAAACCCGTCCCCTTGGCACATTCAGGGACAGCTGCGCCACGTCGCCGCCACAGGACACGTGAAAGGATGCGGTGTCCTGCAAGGACAGGTCAGGCATCGTCAAGGCAAGCAGGGGCTGGTTGGGACCGATTTGTCCTGAGCATTCGAGCGCAGGCCACGAAGCGGGCCGGCGATGGAGCCACGCCATGGCCGCCTCAGCCACGGTCCAAGGCAGGTCCTCACCACGTGCGTCGAGGTGAGCGTCCATCCCGTGGAGGGACGACATCCAAGAAATTTCGGGTTCATTCCAATTGACGTCCCCCGTCCATATCAAGGTGTCTTTCCAGGCCAACGCGCGGTTCAACGCTTGCCAGCGCAGGCCATCCTCACGCAGGTCGACCTGGGCTTCGGAAGAAAAAGCCAACGTGTCACGCCCAAGAATCGTCGGACCCGCTTCGGCCCGAATGTCCCAACGGTTTTCGGTGTACCGACCTGCGGCTGACCAGGGGAATGACGAGGTCAATTGGGCGAGGCTCACAGCGCATGCGTCGCCATCAGGATGCACGCTTGCAGTCAGGCGTTCCTCAGGAGAGGAAATGAGGTTCCCCCACCGATCCAATTCCACCTCGAGATGGGGCCAAGTGTTCCGCGACGTCAGCCATGTTTGCCATGATTGCTGGGGGCGGATGCGGATTTGGGCGGAAACCGAAGAGTCCCCCGCCACGGCGAGACGACTTTCCCGGACATCGCCTTCAAGGTCGATGCGGCACACGTCGGAAGGCCAAAAGTCTCGCGCCACAGGCGGGATGGCAGAGAGGTCGAGGTGTCCCACCCAACTGGAGTCGGACCCACTGGCTTGACAAGAGAGCCAGCTTGGACCTGCGGCGGACAATTCCCAACGCGGGCCTTGGGTGGACCACGTCATTTCAGATTGGGCAGTTGCCAATCCGAAGTCCTTCACCCAGGCACCCATGCCCGCAGCTTCCAGCCAGGGCTGCAGGACCGGCCAGTCGAAGTGGAGCCTTCCGCCGCCGTCGTTCATGGGCCAGGAGAGGTCCCCCTCGAAGGCCAATCCTGGCAAGCTCAGGCCTTCGCTGTGAAGCTCAAGCCCTGACGGCCTCCACGATGCAGCACATTGACCGGGGGGCAACTCGAGTGTGTCCGGCAAGGCAGGCGAAACCACGCGTCCGCCCCCGAGACGCAGGTCTTCCCAACGGAGGCCGGTCTTGTCCAAGGTCAGTTGGCACAACTGGCTTCCGGTGAGGTGGGCGGTGTGGCTGCGGTTGGCCGACACCGTCACGTGTTGCCAAGCCATGCTGTCGATGTGCAGTCCAGTTGCGAGGCCCTCCCAAAATGGGGGCGCATCCTCTTCTCCGGGCTTCGCTCCATTCACCTCGACGTGGAGGGAGCCAGCGTGTGCAGAGGCAAGGTGCCACACCCCGGAACGCCACACCGGAATGGCGCATGCCAAGGAATCCAAGGTCATGCCCGTGTTTCCATCGGTCGATTGCCAGGAGAGGCCCACGATGGTGAATTGCCCTTGGCCCACATCGAGGCGGACATGTGCCAAGGTCGCGTCAATCGCCGTGGTGCCCAGGGCGCCATTGACCACAGAAGTGACCCAAACGTTTAAGGTCAGCACGCCCAACGCAAGTGTCCCAACGGTCCCAGCCAGCAAGCCCCACAGCCTTCTGCGGCGCCGCGGAGTGGGGGTGGAGTTGGCATCTGTCGGGGTCATGGCGCGCGATGGTCTGCGGTCGTGTCCCCGAAGATAGGCGTGGCGAAAAGCACGTCGTATTTTTGACCTGCATGGAACACGCACCGCATCCACTCATTTTGGGAATTGAGTCGTCGTGCGACGACACGTCTGCGGCGGTGATTCGAGGCCCTCAGGTCTTGAGCAACGTCGTGGCCAACCAAGCCCTGCATGCGGAGGTGGGGGGCGTGGTCCCTGAATGGGCGTCACGGGCACACCTCTCCAAGATTCAGCCCGTGGTGCAAGCTGCGCTGGACAAGGCTGGCGTGGCCGCCGCGGATTTGGATGCCATCGCCTACACCTTGGGGCCTGGCCTGCAGGGTTCGCTGCACGTTGGCACCTCGTTCGCCAAGGCGATGGCATGGGGATTGGACATTCCTTCCATTCCTGTCCACCACATGCGCGCGCACATCTTGGCCCATGTCCTTGAGCCCGGGCTTCCTCCGGCGTATCCCTTTCTCTGCCTGACGGTGAGTGGGGGACACACGCAGCTGGTCAAGGTCCGCCGTCCCAACGACATGGAAGTATTGGGCCAAACCTTGGACGATGCAGCCGGCGAGGCCTTTGATAAGGTGGCCAAATTGATCGGCCTGCCTTACCCCGGCGGCCCAGTGGTGGACAAATTGGCGGCCCAAGGCAATCCAGAGGCATTCTCCTTTTCGCGTCCGAGAATGGGCGGATACAACTGGAGTTTCAGCGGCTTGAAAACACAGGTCCTGAATTTTTTGAAGCAAGCGCAAGACAAGGATGCGCGCTTCGTGCAAGACAACCAAGCCGACATCTGCGCCTCCGTGCAGACGGCGATCCTGGACATGTTGATGGCGCCTTTGATTCAAGCGGTGGAGGACACGGGCATCACAGAGGTGGCGATTGCGGGTGGCGTGAGCGCCAATTCAGGCCTGCGCGCGCGCCTCGCTGAAGCCCAAGCCGATCGCGGGTGGACCGTGCACATTCCACCCATGGCTTACTGCACCGACAACGCGGCGATGATTGCCGCGGTGGGCTGGTTGGATGCCTTGGATGCCTTGGAGGGAACGCTCGAGGCGTCGCCCTCGCCGAGGTTGCCTGCCCTCACGAGTTTGGCGCAACCAAAGGAAGGCTGATCACGACTTCGGTGCTCCACGGCGCACGCGCTTCACGCAGGTCAAACCTGGCCTCGGGATGGACCTCACGAAGGCGCATCGACGTGATTTCGGTTCCCATGGAAACGTGGTCGGATGGCGCGTCCGTCGAGGTGGTGGAAGAAGAGCGGGAAAGACCAACCCCGTTGTCGCGAAGGACGATGGTCACCCAGTTGGCTCGTCCTTTCTGTGGCGAGATGGCAAGTTCCAAGCGGGGGTGTAACACAGATGCGTCCAGGCCATGCCACAGGGCATTCTCCATCGCCGGTTGAAGCAGGAGGGCAGGGAGTCGGCCGTCACGCGACACCGAGGGGTCGACGCGCACCTCCAAAGCCACGGCCCGGCCCAAGCGCTGCGCCTCCAAGGTCGAATACGCTTGAAGGGATGTCAATTCTTCCTGCAGGGTGTGCGTGCTGGCCTCCTGGCTTCGCCAATGGTGGCGCCAAAGCGTGACAAAATTGGAGAACAATTGGGCCGCCCGATCGCGCTTGTGCTCTGACCACAACCACTGCACGGACGACAGGGCGTTGAACATGAAGTGCGGACTGAGGTGAAGCTGAAGGGTTTGTTGCTGGACTTCGTTTCGGGTGTGTCGGAGGTCGTGGCGTCGCTGGGCCAACTTGGATTGGTCGCGCAGCCTTTGGTGCCGCTCCATCCACGCGTCGGGAGGCGTTGCGGAAAGGCGCTCGGGCCGTGGCGACGTCCAACATTGACCACACCACATGCCCAACGCCCCACACAGGACCGCAGTCAACACAATGGTCAGCAAGCTCATGCGGAGAAGCTACAAGAACCCCTTGTCCAAAGGAACCTTCCGGTCCACTCAATTCATGAACGGGGGCTCAGTCTTCATCGTTGAAGGCATGTCGCAGGGCCGTCTTGAGGTTGCGACAGTACTCTTCTTCCAACCAACTCCGGTAGTTGGGGGTGGCTTTGGCAATGCACTTGGCGTATTGCTTCACCCTGAACTTCACGTCGTCGCCGAGCAAATCGACCACTTCCACAGCGTCCCAGTAATCCTCGGAGGCGTATTTGATCATGGCGACGTGCTGTTCCATGCTCCGCTTGATGGCCTCCTTGGGGCGAAGTCCTTCGCGGGTGACTTCAACGTACGCTTCAGCCATGTCGAACTCCGTGATGGGACCGCCCTTGAAGCGCTCGGCGAGCTCGTCGGGCATCTCGTACACGAATTCGTTTTCGATCTCTTCGTCGGTGTACAGCCCGTCGATGTAAGACTGGGGAGACTTGAAGATGTCGTGCCAGTTGATGTGGGCGTCCCACAGGCCAAACCGCCGTGCGTTGTTCCCCAGGTCAATGACCACAAACTCCTTCTTGTTTTTCAGCACGCGGGACCCACGGCCAATCATCTGATGGTAAAGCGTCAACGACTTGGTCGCCCGGTTCAGGATGATGGTCTCCACCGTAGGCTCGTCAAACCCTGTGGTCAAGATGGACACCGAGGAAAGCACAGCATCGGGGGTGGTGTGGAACCACTCCAAAATGTCTGCACGCTCTTTCTCACTGTGGGTGTTGTCCAAGTGCATGCACGGGTAACCTTCTTCGACGAACATGCCCTGCACCTGCTTGGAGGTGTTGATGCCGTTGTTGAAGATGAGGGTCTTGGTGCCTTTGGCTTTTTCCTCGTACGCATAGAGCAGCTTCTCTTGCATGAGGAAGTTGCCGTAGAGGCGCTCGGAAGAGCTCACGGTGTAGTCGCCGTTGATGCCCACCTTCAGCGCGCGCAGGTTCACGTCGTAGCTGTAGGTGTTGGCCTTGGCCAAGAAGCCTTGGTCAACCAAACTGCCGATGCTCTCGCCCACGATCAGCTCCGTGTAATTGTCGTGGAGGGGGAGCTTGATGTTGCTGGAAAGCGGCGTGGCCGTGACCCCGAGCAGCACCTGCTGGTCAAAGTGCTTGAAGAGCTTGCGGAAACTGTTGTAGTGCGCTTCATCGACCACGACCAACCCCAAGTCTTCAAAGCCGATGCGCTCGTCATTAAGGCGGTTGTTGAGTGTTTCCACCATCGCCACGTAGCACCAGTGCTCCTCGCTTTCTTCGAGTTCTTTGACCTTGCTGTTGATGATTTTGTTGGGCACCCCAATCTCCGTGAGCATGGAGGAGGTTTGACCCAAAAGCTCGATGCGGTGCGTCAGGATGAGCACGCGCTTGCCGGTTTCCAAGATGTAACGCTTGGCGAGTTCCGAGAAAATCACCGTCTTGCCACCCCCGGTTGGAAGCTGGTACAACAGGTTGTATCCGGAAGGAAACTTGCGGAAGCGCGCCATGATTTGGTCGATCGCTTCTCCTTGATAACCATAGAGATCCTTCCCTTTTTTGCTGTTGAGGCGCTTGGCGACTTCGGGGTCAATGGGAAGGGCTTCGGTCATGGCGTAGAGTCAAGTGGGAAAGCGCAAAAATACCCCCTAGATTGCCCCGTGTAAAGCCAACGCGCGTGAAACCGTGCTGAGGTTTTCCACAACCCTTCAAAACTGCGCATGTCGAGCCCGTCCAAAACCTGGTGTGCACCTCCTGCCAAATGGCAGCCTTTCCTGCCTTCATGGTGTGTGGATGGGGGCGACGGTCCGTCCGTGCTCTTGGCCCGCATCCGTGAGGCGGAGCGCAAGGGGTCGCTTTGCCCGCCCATGGCCGACATGTGGCATGCGTTGGAGTGCACACCTCCGGAAGAAGTCAAGGTGGTGCTGTTGGGACAGGATCCGTACCACGGCATGCGCCAAGCCCACGGCTTGGCGTTCAGTGTGGCCGACCCGTTGCTGCCTTGGCCGCCGTCGCTCCGAAACGTGTTCAAGGAGCGGGCCTCCGACCTTGATGTTCCCTTGGACCGTCCGGCCAATTTGGAAGATTGGGCCCAACAGGGCGTGCTCTTGCTCAACGCCGTGTTGACGACCGAAATGGGCACGGCTGGGGCGCACCAAGGCCTCGGTTGGGAAGGGGCGGTGCACGACTTGCTCGTGGCCTTGATGGCGCGCACGCCCTCGTTGGTGTGGATTCTCTGGGGCAAACCGGCCCAACACACCCACGCCCGCGTTGCGGAAGCTCACGGGGCCGAGCGGCAAGGCGACACGGTCATTGCGTCAGCCCACCCCAGTCCGCTGGCGGCGTACCGTGGTTTTTGGGACAGTCAGCCGTTCAGCCGATGCAATGCAGCGCTGGAAGCACGGGGAGAGAAGCCCATTGTGTGGTGAGGCTCCAAGCGACAGAGGGCGTCAAAGCGCCCAAACCTTGATGCTTCGGTCGTCGCTTCCCGTGGCAAGATGCGTGCCGTCAGGTCCGCCCAACGTCATCGCGTTGACGGAGCGGGTGTGCGGAAGTTTGAGCTTGTTCAAGGCATCGAGGGAGTCGAGGCTCCATGCTTTCACGTCCTTGTCCCGTCCGCACGTCCAAAGCGTCGAACCGTGGATCAACCCGCGGTACACGGCGCTTTGATGCACGTCCAACGTCAGCAAGGATTCGTCGTCGCGCTGCACGTGCAACTGTCCATCTTGGCCGCCGCTGAGCACCACATTCTTGGCCTCGAGGTGAAGGGCCCAGTAACAGCTTCGCGCATGCGCCTGCACTCCGGGATGGAGTGTGCCCGCCTCGTCCAACAGACACCATTGGCCGCTGCCTCCGGTCACCAAAAGGCCGTGAGGGTGAGAGGAGAAATGCCGGATTTTGCCGAGGCTGGTGTTCCATTGTTGTTCCAGCCGCAGGCTGTGGACATCGCGTGACCACATGCCAACCACCCCCGCGCCGTCGCCGCTCCACAGGCGGTTTTGGCCATCCACAAACAAGGCGAAAATGGGCGCCTTGTGAGGGGTGTAGACCGAGTGCTTGTCAGGAGTTTTGACAAAGATCTCCCCCGTGTGGTTGCCCCCAAGCACGAGGTCATCCCAGACGGTCACGGCGAAAAAGGGGGAGGCATGTTGAAAGAGGGCGTTGCCATCGGTGTTCCCCAAAGACCAGCGCGCAACCACGCCATCTCCGCCTGCGGAAATCCATGAATGGTCCGAGGCGTCCCAGGCCAAATCGTAGACGGCACCTTGGTGGCCGCGCAGGGTGAGAAGGGGAGCTTGGGGGAACATGCGGCAAAAGTAGGGGTTGACCGAACGGAAAAGGTTGTATGTTGGCGGCATGCAAGTGATTTGGATTTTGACCGCGGTGCTGATTGTGACTTTGTTCATCCAATACCGCCGACGCCTGAAGCGCTGAGGATTCAGGCCTATTTTTGCAGGCCATGAGCAAGCCATCGATCCCCAAGGGAACCCGTGATTTTGGACCGCGCGCCATGGTGCGCCGGCAGTGGATGTTTGACACCTTGCGTCACGTGTTCGAGGCCCATGGCTTCGTGCCAATCCAAACGCCGTCCTTCGAGAACCTCTCGACGTTGACCGGCAAATACGGGGAGGAGGGCGACCAGCTCATCTTCAAGATCCTCAACAACGGGGACTACCTGGCCAAGGCAGATGACGCCCTGTTGGCCAGCAAAGACAGCAAGGCGTTGACGCCGCGCATCAGCAAGAAGGCTTTGCGCTACGACTTGACCGTGCCGTTTGCGCGCTTTGTGGTGATGAACCGCAACGAGTTGACGTTCCCATTCAAGCGTTACCAAATCCAAAACGTGTGGCGAGGTGACCGTCCTGGAAAGGGACGCTATCAGGAGTTCACCCAATGCGATTGCGACATCATCGGATCGGAGAGCACCCTGTGCGAGTTGGAACTCGTTCAAATTTTCTCCGAGGGCCTGACGGCGCTCGGGGTCCCAGGGTTCCGAATCCAAATCAACGACCGCCGCTTGCTCCAAGCCTTGGCTTCGTTGGGGGGCGTGACCGAGGCGCAATTCACGGACTGGACGGTTGCGGTGGACAAGCTCGACAAGGTGGGCGTGGATGGCGTGATTCGCGAATTCGCGGAGCGTGGACTGCCCCAGTCGGCTGCAGCGCAATTGCCCGAGCTCGTGGCGTTGCGCGACCACAAGGACCCCATGGCTGCGCTCGACGCATTGGCCACCTTGCTGGAAGGCCAAACATCGGGCGAGACGGCCCTGGCCAGTGTGCGCGACCTCATCGCGCGCGCAGTGAACACGGGTGTCAAGCTGGACACGTTGCGCATGGATCCCTTGCTGGCCCGAGGGCTGGATTACTACACGGGCGCCATTTTTGAAGTCACCGTGGACGAGGCGCCCGTAGGCAGCATTTGCGGCGGGGGACGTTACGACGATTTGACGGGCATCTTTGGGTGGAAAGGCATGAGCGGCGTGGGCATCAGCTTCGGTGCAGACCGCATTGAAGATGTGCTGAATCACTTCGAGGCATGGCCAGCCATGGCCAGCGATGGGTTGGACGCCATGGTGGTCCAAATGGAGCAAGGCGAGCTGCCCAAGGAGTTGCAAGCGACCCAGGCCTTGCGAGAGGCAGGCCTTTCCGCCGAATTGTACCCCGACCCCGCGAAACTGAAGAAGCAATTCAAATACGCCAACGACCGGAACGTCCGCTGGGTACTCGTGCTGGGGGAAAATGAATTGGCATCAGGCCAAGTCATGGTGAAGGACATGAAGGAGGGCGTTCAGGAAGCGATGACGGTGAAAGAAGCCGTGCAGAAGATTCAATCTTCCCGAACGTCCTGAGACCACGCGACGCTTCGCTGGGCGCCGTCGCTCAGCCGGGCTGTGATCCCTGAGTCATGCCCCACAAAGGGGAAAAATTCGTCGGTCAATCCCAACCTGTGAAGTTCAATCATCAGTTGAATCAAAACAACTTGATTAATATGTGATTCAGCGTTTTGCTTACATTCAATTGAAGGGGTCGGAGTGGGGAGGTTCCGGATTAGGCAAAGCGTTTTGTGAAGGTGGGCCACGGTCGCCTGCGCCCGCTGCCAAGTCGTCATCGGTTGCCTTCCGGCATCCAACACCAAGCGCAGGGCTTTGCCCGTGGCATCGAGCATGTCTTCCAAGCGATCGGGGTCGTGTTTGTGATGTTCGGCCAATGTGGATTCCACCTGGGACAGGAGCCATTGCACCTCGTCCTTCAAATCTTGCAGAAGTCGCAAGTGCGCTTGTTCCGCTTGCAGACGTTGTTGGTTGGACGCCAGTTCTTGGAGCCGCATGCCCATGTTTCGGGCATGCAACATGCGCCCTTGCAGGTTCTTCAATTCAGAGGGGGAGACGTTCGCATGGCGTTGCGTGGCCCGCGCCCGCCCGAGGACCACACCCGCTGTCCACGCCACGACGGAAACAGCTCCGAGGCACGCAAGAACCTTCACGAATTCAAAGGGAGGTGGACCCAGCTTCGCGCCGAGGCGAACGGACTTGCTTCACCTTCCAACACGTCCTTTTCCAGGCGTGTCCATGCTTCGGCCTTGTGGTGCATGTGCGACTCAATCAGCAACTGTCGGGCATGGCGGTGCATGGCATCAAGCCGCTGCTGTGTGCGCTGAGTCTTCCACCACCCGGACTTCTTCCAGGTTTCCGTGAGGTGTTGAATGTGCTCCCAAAGCGCGTCGTGGCCATCGCCTGTCAAGCTGGACACCAGCATGACTTCGGTGTCGGAGCCAGAGGGCGGCTGGGGCAAGACGTGCAGGGCTTGGCGATACGCCCCAGCCGTGGTGCGGCACGCCGCAAGGCGGTCCTCCTCGGCTTTGTGAACCACCACGGCATCGGCCATCTCGACCACACCCCGTTTGATTCCTTGGACGTCGTCCCCGGCGCCACCAATGAGCATCAGCACAAACACGTCGACCATGCTCCGCACCGTCACTTCGCTTTGGCCGACGCCTACGGTTTCGACCAAGATGAGGTCGTATCCCGCGGCTTCACAAAGCTGAATGGCTTCGGACGTGGAGCGGGCCACACCTCCGAGGGTGGAGGAAGCAGCCGAAGGGCGGACGAAGGCATCGGGATGCTTCGACAGGTCGTGCATGCGCGTCTTGTCTCCCAGAAGCGCACCCTGTGTTCGTTGAGACGAGGGGTCCACGGCCAAAACGGCCACGCGTGCGCCACGACGAACGGCATCGAGTCCAAACCGTTCGATCAGTGTGCTTTTGCCGGCCCCTGGAATCCCCGTGAATCCGATGCGCACGCTCTGCCCCGCACTGGGTGTGAGGCGCAAGAGGGCTTCGTTGCGGTCTTGGTGGTCGGGATGGGCGCTCTCCACCCATGTGATGGCTTGCGCCAGAGCCTCTCGCTGCCCTTCGCGGACCGCCTTTGCCAGGGACTCCGGAGTCCAAACTTGGGCGGACTGGATGAGCGCACGGGCTGCGTCGCGGGCCCGCGAGCGTGCGTTTTGTGGGGAGGAGGCATCCGAGGACATGATGGGAAGGTACGTTAAAGGCGACCCCGCTTCCGTGCGTTCTGCCCGTACTTTGTGCGCATGCGTCCACTGTTGACAATCGTTGTTTGTGGTCTGTGCAGCCTGTGGGGTCAAGCCCAAACGGCGCCCCCCTCCGCTTGCGACAGTGTCGTGGTGGTTTCCGGGGTGGTAGGGGACGTCCACGGCCGCTGGATTCCCTCGTCCATGGTCGTCAACAGGCGATCGGGTGCCGGTGAATTTGTGGGAAGCGACGGGGAGTTTCTGATGCGGGCCTGCGTCGGGGACACGCTCGTGTTTGGTGCCGTGGGGTACCACACCCAAGAACGTCGCGTGGGTTCGGGGGACGCCATGAATGTGGTGTTGCGGGTGCTCAATGTGGAAGTGGGTACGGCCGAAGTCATCGCGCCGCGGACGCTGAAGGAAATTGTCCGGGACATTCAGGCCTTGGGGTACCGAGAGGAGGACTTCCGCGTATCTGGCATCGATGCGATGCAAAGCCCTATCACATTCCTGTACGAAGCGTTTGCGCGGGAGCCCCAAAGCCAGCGTGAAGTCGCCCGTTTGGAAAACGAGGACCGTCGAAGGGCCCTCCTGCAGGAGCTTTTTGTCAAGTATGTGGACTACGACATCGTCGACCTGGAGCGTTGGGAGTTTGAGTCCTTCGCACGCTTCTGCGATCCGGGTGAAGACGCGTTGAAGCGGTGGTCACAATACGAGTTCATCTTGTACGTGAAGCAGCGATACCAGGTGTTCCGGATGCTGCCGCGCACCCTCCCTGCAGAGGAGTTTGACTACCACCTCGACGAGGACTGAGGTCTGTGCGAGAGGGGTCAGTCCACGAGGTAGCTCAAGTGGAGGTACAGGACAAACCACTTGAAAATCAGTCCAGTGACACACAGGCCCACGCCTGCAACGCGGGGCACTTGCCATGATTTGGCAATATGGTCAAAGCGAACGACCAAATCCACAAACAGGGCAATCACCGCAATGAGCTCCATGATGCTCAGCAAGGCTTGCACGTCGCTGAGTGCGTCTTTCCAGAGCCGACTTTGTCCCGACAAATGCAGGGCGAAAAACGAGGCGTTGTAGGCGAGGAGCACTCCCAAAATGCCATTCAAGATGCGGTGCGGCGTCATGGATGCGAATTTACACTTGGGTGTTCACAAGAGAGGCAAAAGGGCTTGACATTGTTCCACTTCGGTTGCACCTTAGGAACATGAAAAGAACACGACTTTCCATGCTCGCTTGGATCGCCTGTGCGGTCATTGTCGTTGCGTCTTTGGCCTCTTGCTCCACGCAGGGACACCAAACGTGCAGCGCGTACCAAGAAGTGCCTGTTGCAACCCACCCTGGGCGCTGATCGCGCTTAGAATTGCCAGTATATAAAGGGCTTGGGGTAGCTCGCGCTGCACCACAAGGCCAGCATCGTTGCGATGCACCACAACAACCACGTCAGCCACAAGGGCTTCGACGTGGTTTGTTGTTCCATCCAATTCCGGGCGCGCTCAGGCATAAGGTGCAACGCGTAGCCCAGGGCAAGAAGCGCGATGCCCCCTGCGTAGGTGGGGGACCACACCTGGTCCATCGGGTTGGGCGCGGCCTGTCCCAACTGTTGCCAGAGCACTTGCGCGGTCTCCCACGCGTTTTCAGGGTGGGGTGCGTCGGTGGACTCGTTCCATGCAATGAGGGAACCAGCCCGAAACCAAATGCGCGCCAACACCACCGTGTGGAAGGTGATGAGCCAGCCCAACAGTTTGGCCCACGAGGCCTGAACGCGAAGGGGCCACACAATCCAAAGCACAAGCACGGCGCCATTCAGCGCGCCCCACGTCACGAAGTTCACGTGCGCACCATGCCACAAGCCGCCGAGGAGCATGACGATCATCACGTTGACGGCGGTCGCCAGTTTGGCGTGCACGCGGGGAGCCATCAAGACGCCAGCCACAGCCAGCAAGGTGCCTCCCGCAAGCAGGAGCACGCCGCCCAATTCGCCCCACAACACCATGCCGCTGACCAGCACAGACGCCACCCAGAGCACGGACAGCGCGCTGAAGCGTCGGTTTCCGCCCAAGGGGATGTAGACGTAGTCTTTCCACCATTGCGACAAGGTGATGTGCCACCGCCGCCAAAAGTCGGACGGTGAAGTGGCGCGGTACGGAAAGCGGAAATTTTCCGGGAGAGTGATGCCGAGGAGGCCCGCCATGCCTTTGGCCATGTCCGTGTACCCGCTGAAGTCGGCATAGACTTGAAGGCTGTAGCCGTAGAGCGCGAGCATGACTTCCCACGACACCCATTCGGCGGGGCCTTCGAACACCGGGTCCACGAGCCATGCCCCCACCAAGTCTCCGAGCACGAGTTTCTTCAAAAACCCGCTAAGAATGAGACGGACATGACGCGCGTCGTCTTCTCGGTGGGACGTCCAAAGCTTGGCCTGCAATTGCGGCAAAAACTGCTTCGCCCGCACGATGGGACCCGCCACCAATTGCGGGAAGAAGGTGATGTACGTGGCCAGAGAAAGCAGGGAAGCCGGACGGGCCAAGGTGCCGCGGTGCACATCCACGATGTAGCTGATGGCTTGGAACGTGTAAAAGGAGATGCCCACGGGAAGCATCCATTGGTCCAAACGCCACGCGTGCAACGTGCCTTGCAGGGGGCTTCCGGGAAAGAGGTCTGCGACGAAGTAGGCGTATTTGAACACGCCCAACACCCCAAGGTGGAAGGCAATGCCGGCCCCAAGGAGCAGGTGACGAAGCGTGCCTTGTTGCGACCACATGGCCTGCGTGAGGAGGTGGTTGACCAAAATGGATCCCACCAAGAGCCCCACGAGTTGTCCTCCGACGAGGGCATAGAAGCCCAAGCTGAATGCCAACAAGAGCCCTTGCCGCAGCTCGGGACGATGCCACCGCACCGGCATGAAGCGTTTCCACCCCGACAGCATGAGGAGCACCGACGCGAAGGCGGCCCAAAAGGCCCAATTGGTGAAGGTGAATGCCGACGTCATGGCGTCCGTAGGGATTGCCAGGCCGCCAAAAGGGCCTGCTCCAGTCGCTCTCCTGCCTCTTGGGCCCCGCGACGGGTGAAGTGGATGTGGTCGTCCGAGGCCCAACCACGGTCGACCCACTGGGCCATGCTGCCCGGTCCGCCCATGGCCGCCTGCAAGTCCCAATGCAACGCACTTGTCGAGGCGATTTCCGCAGCCAAGGCATCGACGACCAAGGGGAGTCCAGGGAACGACGAAGGAGATTTGCCCATGTCGGAAGGGCCAATGAACAAGATTGGGATGCCCGGGAAGGTCCGCTCCAAGAAGCGAATGTTGTTGGCAAGGCGTTTGGCAAACCACCGCGCTTCTTGGGCCGTGTGGATCCCCGGAACGGCGTTGCCACCGAATTGAAGCAGAATCAAGGAGGGGGCATGCGCGGCCTTCAGCTGCATCCAATCGGCGTCGGGGACTTTGTCAAACAGCGTGCCCGACGACCCGCGCATGGGCAGGTTGTGCACGTAGACCCCGTGCGGTTGTCCCAGGAAAATACCCTGGAGGCGTTGGGGCGACAAGGTCAAGGCCAAATCTCCCATCACGGGCGCATGGCTCCAGGACAGGCTGTCCAATGAAGAGGCCAGGGGTTCTTCCACGAGCCGCACCGTGCCGGAATCTTGAGACCACACGTCTGTCCATGTCCAGCCTTTGTGCGTCAGGCTCGAACGGCCGTTGCCGCGCACCGTCCAAATTGCAGTGTCTGAGACGTCGTTCACCGCAAAAAACGGCAACCGAAGTGCATCGGCATTGCGCCCTCTCCCAAACCCCGAGCTCCGACGCATCGTGCCGGCCTTCAACGAACCCACGATGGCGGTGTTGCTGGCAGGGGTGAGGGGCAAGACCCAACCCGGACCGCGTCCGCCCCACTTCGATTGCCAACGCTTACGGAGCACTTTCGAGATGCGGTCGCCCTCGATTTGGCTGTCGCCCCAATGGTAGACTTCCACGCGCCGTTGGTGCGCTTCTGGAAGCTGCAGAAAAAACCGTCGCAACGGGTACCACGCCCGGGCGCTGCCCCTCAATTGCCACGAAGCGGGGAGGTCCAATTCAAGCGTATCGAGGAAGTCCCACGCTTTTTGGGATGCGCCTCCAAAGGGGATGTACGCGCGGTCTTCGGTTGCGATGACCCTCGGAAGGCGGGGCTGAAGGGGTCGCAGGGTGGCGGTGACGTCCAGCCAAGGCGCAGCAGGTCCCCAGCGTTCCGCCGCCCACCACGTGCCGAGCAACAATCCCCACAGGAGGAGCCATTGAAACCAGGGACGGGGCTGGTTCATGGTTCAGAGGAGGTCAGGGATGATCAAGG
>NYSX01000022.1 GCA_002683345.1 Flavobacteriales bacterium | reverse complement strand
TGCCCTGCCTCCCAAAGTGGCCGAAATAGACGCCTGCATCCATCCCCAATCCATGTCGGTGGACACGGTCGCTCGATGGGTGGTTACCCAAGCCCGACGGCGCGCGTGAGGCCACCGTTCCAACCGCACGTCTGAGCGAAGGGCGCAAGACACGGGGCCCTGGGTCGCCCCTCCGACCCACACCGACGACGACGTCCAGTCGGACCACCCCATCCAATCGAACCCGAGTTGGTGCGACATGTCCGGCACCAAGCCGTGGCCCCAGGCTTGGCCTGAGAGGGCGTGCATGGGTGCGGCAGGAAGCCACGTTTGGCCTTGCACGAATCCACCATCCCACGTGGCACCCGGCATGGAGTCGGCTTCCGTTGCCATTGCCAAAACAGGCGCACAAAACCACAGGATTTGCATGGCGCAAATGGAAGGCGAAGGGGCCTGCGAAAATGGGTGCGTTTGACGAACGTGCGAAGTCGCTTGACCTGCGAGAAAAACTCGCTACCTTTGCGCCCCTTGAAGTGCGCGGGTGTGGTGAAATTGGTAGACACGCCAGACTTAGGATCTGGTGCTTCGGCGTGGGGGTTCGAGTCCCTCCACCCGCACATCTTCGAGGAAACTAACCGGCAACCAGAAAACCTGCCCATGAACGTCTCCCAGACTTCCCTCGACGACCTCCGCATTGAGCTGGCCGTCACCCTCGCCCCAGAGGACTACTCACCCCGCGTGGAACGCAGCTTGAAGCGCCACCAGAAAAACGCCCAAATGCCGGGCTTCCGCAAGGGAAAGGTCCCCATGCAACTCATCAAGCGTCAGTACGGACAATCCGTGCTTGCCGAGGAGTTGAACCAAATGCTCAGCGAGCAGCTGCAGTCGCACATTCAAGAGAACAAGTTGAATGTGTTGGGCAATCCCATTCCCAGCGAGGACAAGGAAGATTCAGGCGACTGGAACAACCCCGACACGTTCACGTTCCACTACGAGTTGGGCTTGGCGCCTGCCTTGGATTTGGACTTTGGGAAAAAGGCCAAATTCACACGCCACAAAATCAAGGTCGACAAGAAAGCCATTGACAACCAGGTCACCGACTTGCAGCGTCGCCACGGCAAGATGAGCGACCCCGACAAGAGTGCGGACAAGGACATGTTGGTGGGTGCGTTTGCCCAGCTCGACGCCGACGGCACCGTGCTCGAAGGCGGCATCACCAGCAACAGCACCATCAGTGTGGAGTTTGTGGAAGACAAGAAGACAAAGAAGGCATTGGTCGGATTGGAACCCGGCAGTGAAGTGACGGTGGACCCTCACAAAGTGAGCCGTGGGCACGACGATTTGGGCCGCATGTTGGGCATCTCGCACGATGAGGTGCACGACTTGAAGGGCGAGTTCAAATTCACCGTGAAAGAGGTGAAGCGCCTCGAGCCCCACGACATCAACCAATCGTTGTTTGACAAAGTCTACGGCGAAGGAGTGGTGACCGACGAGAAGGCCTTCCGCGAGCGCGTGTCCCTGGACCTCGACGGACACTTCGACCGCGACGCCGAGTGGGTGTTCCGCCGCCGTTTCGTTGTCGATTTGATCGACCACATGAAGGTCGAGTTGCCCGACACCTTCTTGAAGCGCTGGATCATGCTGACCAACGAAAACCCTTTGACCCCTGAACAAGTCGAGGAAGAATACCCTGGCTACGCAGAGTCGTTGCGCTGGCAAATCCTTCAGCAGACCGTGGCAGAAGCCATTGACCTGAAGGTCACTGCAGACGAATTGGAGGACGAGGCCAAACGCATGGTCGGTGCCCAATACGCTCAGTACGGCATGCCCATGGACGAAGACACCCTCTCGAACGTGGCGAAAAACGTGCTGAACGACGAGAAAGAGCGTCGCCGCATCGCCGATGTGCTCGTCGAGCGCAAAGTGGTGGACGACCTCAAGACGCGGGTGACCATTTCAGAGAAGCAAGTGAGCTTCGACGAGTTTGGAAAGCTCGCTGCGGAGGTCCGTTGATTCTACCCCAACGGTTGTGAACAACCCGGGCCAGAGGGGCCGGGGGTGGAGTGTGTGGGGCGTAATTTGGCCTTAAGAATCACACCATGAACAACCGCAAAGAATTCCTGAAGTACGCCGTGCACCACCACGGCATGAGCAGCCACACCGTCGAAGATTACATCTCGGCCACACACAGTCCAGTGTCGGGCCCAGACAACATGACGCGCACGGTGATTGAAGAACGCCCCATGCCCTTCCGGGAAGTGGACGTCTTCTCTCGTCTGATGGCCGACCGCATCATCTTCCTCGGCACCGGGGTCGACGATTACATCGCCAACATCATTCAGGCCCAGCTCCTCTTCTTGGAGTCGACTGATCCCGGTAAGGACATCCAGATCTACATCAACTCCCCTGGCGGAAGCGTGTATGCAGGCCTCGGCATCTACGACACCATGCAGTACATCCGCCCAGATGTGGCGACCATCTGCACGGGCATGGCGGCGTCCATGGGTGCCGTGCTGTTGTGCGGCGGTGCTGCGGGCAAGCGCACGGGCTTGAAGCACAGCCGCGTGATGATTCACCAGCCTTTGGGCGGCGCACGCGGCCAAGCTTCCGACATCGAAATCACGGCGCGCGAAATCCAAAAGCTCAAGAAAGAGCTCTACGACATCATCGCGACGCACAGCGGACAGACCTACGACAAGGTTTGGGAAGACAGCGACCGGGACTACTGGATGATTGCCGAAGAAGCGAAAGCGTACGGCATGATCGACGAAGTCTTGGTTCGTCCGAGCTGATTCGACGTAATTTCGGGGGCTCACAACTGAACGAACGCCCATGTCCGAGAAAGACATACAATGCTCGTTTTGCGGCCGACGCAAAGACGAGGTGGACATCCTCATTGCCGGTGCAACAGGTCACATTTGTGACCGTTGCGTCGAGCAAGCGGAGGCCATTGTCCAGGAGGAAGTCACCGCCAAAGGCGGCGACCAATCGGCCCTGGATTTCACCCTGCGTCGTCCTGCAGAAATCAAGACGTACCTCGACGACTTCGTCATTGGCCAGGAAGCGGCCAAGCGCACGCTCAGCGTGGCGGTGTACAACCACTACAAGCGGTTGACCCACAAGAACACGGACGACGCCTCGGAGGTGGAGTTGGACAAAAGCAACGTCATCCTCGTCGGAGAAACCGGCACGGGAAAAACGCTGTTGGCCAAAACCATCGCCCGCATGCTCGACGTGCCCTTCTGCATCGCGGACGCCACGGTTCTGACCGAAGCTGGCTATGTGGGGGAAGATGTTGAAAGTGTCCTTTCTCGTCTCCTGCAGGCCGCCGACTACGACGTGCAAGCGGCGGAGCGAGGCATCGTGTTCATCGACGAGATCGACAAGATTGCCCGCAAGAGCGACAACCCGAGCATCACCCGCGATGTCAGCGGCGAAGGCGTGCAGCAGGCCCTGTTGAAGTTGCTCGAAGGAACCGACGTGCAAGTGCCGCCTCAAGGGGGACGCAAGCACCCGGAACAGAAGCTCATCACCGTGAACACGGGCAACATCTTGTTCATCTGCGGCGGGGCCTTCGCGGGCATGGAGAAGATTGTGGCGCGCCGGTTGCGCAAAAGCACCATCGGCTACGCATCGGCTGGCCAGGGGGTGGATGAAAACGACGCCTTGGCGTACGTGGATCCTTCGGATTTGCGCGCGTTTGGTCTGATTCCGGAATTGATTGGTCGCTTCCCCGTGTTGACGGCGCTTCGGCCGTTGAAGCGGCACGCCTTGCGCCGCATTTTGACCGAGCCCAAAAACGCGTTGATCCGACAGTACACCAAATTGTTCGCAATGGACGGCATCGCCTTGACCTTCGAGTCGGAGGCGCTGGATTTGGTGGTCGACCACGCCGTGAGCCGAAAACTCGGCGCGCGCGGATTGCGGGGCATCTGTGAAGTCATCCTTCGCAACGCCATGTTTGACCTGCCTGGAAGCGACACCCAATCGCTCAAGGTCACCGCGAAGTACGCCCAAGCCCAAATCGACGCCCAACACGAATCGTTCGACACACCCGACACTCCTGCGGTGGACGCCAAAGCTTCTTGACCATGCGCTCCTTGCTCTTCCCCCTCCTCGCTGCACTCCTCCTGATGGCGTGTGGACAAGCCACCACATCCCACCAAGGCGAACCCAATGCCGACGGCGCGGTGGAGGCATCCAGCCCAATTCTGAAGGACGTCAGCAACGATGAGTTCGCAGCATTGATGGCCTCCAAAGAAGGCGCCCTGCTTCTGGATGTCCGAACGCCTGAAGAATGGAACGATGGACACCTTGGAGGGGCGGCCCACGCGGACTACTGGGGCGATGAAGCTGCCTTTGAGGCGGCCATGAATGCCATTCCCCGCGACCGCCCCGTGCTCGTGTACTGTGAGGGTGGCGGGCGCAGCGGACTGACCGCCAAAGAGCTCATCGAGGCAGGACACCAAGAGGTCTACAACCTGGAAGATGGGATATCAGGCTGGAAAGGACAGGGACTCCCTGTGGTGACGGGACCGCCCGTCGCGATGTGAGGGTGTGAACCCCTTGTGAATAACGGGCCCTCAGTCTTTTGGGGTGCTCCGAGGCTTCCATGCTACTTTCGAGGTTCCCCCTGCGGGAAAACCCTCAAAACCCCTCGACGTGGCTGGCAAGGAAACCCCTTTGATGAAGCAATACAACCGGATCAAGGTCAAGCATCCGGACACCGTGCTGCTCTTCAGGGTCGGGGACTTTTACGAGACCTTCGGGGCAGATGCCGTGGCGGCCGCCAAGGTGCTGAACATCGTGCTGACCAAGCGCGGAAACGGCAGCGCCTCAGAGGTGGAACTCGCAGGCTTCCCGCATCACAGCTTGGACACCTACCTGCCCAAGCTCGTCAAGTCCGGCTTGAAAGTGGCCGTCTGCGACCAGCTTGAGGATCCCAAACAAGCCAAAGGCCTCGTCAAACGCGGCGTGACGGAACTCGTCACCCCGGGATTGGTGATGCACGACCACGTGCTGGAAAGCAAAGCCAACCACTACGTGGCCGCGATTCATTGGACGTCCAAATCCGTGGGGTTGGCCCTGCTCGACTTGAGCACCGGCGAATTCCAAGCCGCAGAAGGAGACGCGCGTTGGATCGACCGCATCCTTCGAAGCCTTGAGCCCAAAGAGTGGCTCGTCAACCGTCAATGTGAAGGGGACGTCCGCGCCTTGTTTGGGGACGACGTGACACGCACCAAGCTCGACGATTGGGTGTTCACCGAAGCCCACGCCCACGACCTGATCAAACAACAGTTTGGCACAGGGACCTTGAAGGGATTTGGGCTGGACGACGCCCCGTTCGCCTCCGTGGCTGTGGGTGTGGTGCTGCACTACTTGGAAGCCACGCACCACCGCCAATTGGATCACCTTCGAGGCATCCGCCGGCTTCGGCCAGACGAGGGAATGTGGTTGGACCGCTTCACGGTGCGCAACCTCGAAATCCTGCATCCCAACCATCCGGATGGCACCACCCTCGTGGACGTCCTGGACCGCACGTGCACGCCCATGGGCGGCCGGGCGTTGCGACGTGCTTTGGTGGCGCCATTGACAGAATTGAAAGCCATCGAGGCGCGTCACGATGCCGTGGGACGTCTCTCTGAAGAAGTGAGTTTGCGCCACGACCTGCGACAAATCCTCAACCGAGTTGGCGATTTGGAGCGCTTGACGTCCAAGGCCAGTTCGGGGCGCATCAACCCCCGCGAGGTGGGGCACATCCGTCGGGGCCTTCACGCCGTGCAACACGTGGCCGACGCCACCGCCGGGGAAGCTTCCCTGCTCCCCTACCTCGAGCAACTCTCGCCATGCAGCGACCTGCTTGCCAGGCTCGACCGAGAACTCGTCGAGGAACCAGCCGCGGCCATTGGCAAGGGTGAGGTCATTGCCTCCGGGGTGAGTGCCCAACTCGATGAGGTGCGCCGGCTGGCGTTTCACAGCCAAGAAGCGCTGGATGCCATCCGCGACCGAGAGGCAGAAGCCACCGGCATCTCTGGATTGAAGATTGCCTTCAACAACGTCTTTGGGTACTACCTCGAGGTGCGAAACGCCCACAAGGACAAGGTCCCGGAAGGGTGGATTCGAAAGCAAACCCTGACCCAGGCGGAGCGCTACATCACGGAGGAACTCAAGGAACTTGAGGCCCAAATCCTCCAAGCCAAGGAGCAGGCTGAATCCCTCGAACACGCCGCATTTGTGGCATTGGTGGCCGCGTGCGTTTCCGAAGTAAGTGCACTCATGGCGAATGCCCGGGCCTTGGGCTTGCTCGACATGTTGGCGAGTCACGCAGAGACCGCCACGGAACTGGGGTACACCCGGCCCCGCATGTCGGAGTCGCAAGGAATCCAGATTTCCGAAGGCAGGCACCCCGTGATTGAACGGCAATTGCCGCTGGGAGAAACCTACGTCGCCAACGACGTTCAACTCGATGCGGAGAGCCGTCAAATCTTGATGGTGACCGGCCCCAACATGTCGGGAAAGAGTGCGCTCCTGCGCCAAACCGCCCTCATCTCCTTGATGGCGCAAGCCGGATCGTTTGTCCCCGCCAAAGCGGCCGACCTCGGCATCCTCGACCGCATCTTCACACGTGTCGGCGCCTCCGACAACATCAGCAGCGGCGAGTCCACCTTCATGGTTGAAATGAATGAGACGGCGGCCATCTTGAACAACCTGACTTCGCGGAGCCTTGTGTTGCTCGACGAAATTGGGCGAGGCACGAGCACGTACGACGGCGTGAGCATTGCCTGGGCCATCGCCGAGCACCTGCACGAATCGAAGGATTTGCGGCCCTTGACGTTGTTTGCGACCCACTACCACGAGCTCAACGACATGAGCCAGCGTTTCCCACGCATCGTCAACGTGAACGTGAGCGTGAAGGAGATGAATGGCAAAATCGTGTTCCTCCGAAAGCTCGCCCCGGGAGGCTCCAATCACAGCTTTGGGATTCACGTCGCCCAGTTGGCAGGCATGCCTCGGTCCCTGGTCCGCAGGGCAGAAGAAGTGCTGACTACGCTGGAGGATGCGCGTGGCGAGAAACCCACCGGCACGGCGCCCGACGTGTCCAACGTCGTCGCTCCCGAGGAGGGCATTCAGATGAGCTTCTTTCAGCTTGACGACCCTTCCCTCGAAGCCATCCGGGATCGCATCATGGAAGTCGACATCGACCACCTCACCCCGGTGGAAGCGTTGATGAAGCTGCACGAAATCAAGGCCACCCTCACGGGCAAGTCGTCCAAAGAAAGTCTGAAGGCGTAGGGCGTGACTCCGTCAGAGGGTCGCCGCCAAGAGGTCGAGTGGCTTCCACGGCAAGTTGCGCTCCGCCGCGATCTCCTCGTGCGTCAAGGTGCCATTGAACATGTAGACGCCTGTGGCAATGAGGTTGTGGTCCTTGATGGCAGGAACCACGCCACCCTCACCCGCAATGCCGAGAAGCATGGGCGCGAAAATGTTACTCAAAGCCTTGCTCGCCGTGCGAGAAACGCGAGACGGAATGTTGGGGACGCAGTAGTGAATGACGCCGCATTCGATGAAAGTTGGCCGCTCGTGGCTGGTCAACCGTGACGTTTCAAACACCCCGCCGCGGTCAATGCTCACGTCCACCACAATGGACCGTTCGCGCATTCCCGCAATCATGGGCTCACTGACCAACATCGGCGCACGTGGGCCTGAACCTCGGACGGCCCCGATGGCTACATCAGCGGTCCGCAAGGCCTCTTCCAACACCGAAGGCTGCAAGGTGGACGTCCAGAGCCGATGTCCGACCGCGTTTTGGAGTCGGATCAGTCGGTGCACGGAGTTGTCGAAGACCTTGACGCTGGCGCCCAAGCCGAGGGCGGAGCGGGTGGCGTATTCCCCCACCGTTCCTGCGCCGAGAATGACCACTTCACTCGGCCGCACGCCGCTGACGCCTCCGAGCATCGTTCCTTGGCCGCGGTTGCTCGCCATCAATTCCCCGGCCAACAAAATGGCCGTGTTGCCCGCGATTTCTCCCATGGCCCGAACGAGTGGCTGAATGCCATTTTCATTTTGGACAAAGTCCCAGGCAATGGCCGTGGTTTTTTTGGCACTCAACGCCTCGAGCAACCCCTCGTTTTGAACGCTCAGTTGAAGTGCGCTGATGAGGGTTTGGCGCATGCCCATCAACTCGACCTCTTCCAGCGAAGGGGGCTCCACCTTCAACACGATGTTCGCTTGGAACACTTGGCGACGGTCGTACACAATGCGTGCGCCCGACTCGCTGTAGTCGTTGTCTGAGAATTGGGCTTCGGCACCCGCTTGGGTTTCGACCAGTACTTGGTGACCGTGGGCCACAAGGAGGGCGACCGCCTCAGGCACCAAAGCCACCCGTTTTTCTTGGAGACTCGTCTCCGCGGGAATGCCGATGGTGAGTTCAGCGTGACCTTGTTTGGCCTGCAACAACTCCTCTTGGGGAAGAAGTGCCGCCTCTCGGGCGAGGGCCTTGATGGCTTTGCGTCCTGAATCCATGCGGCCCCAAAATAGCCAAGCGGAAGAGAATCAGCCCCGCAACTGCGACAAAATGCACGTTCGACTGTCGTCCGCCTCCACCTTCATCTCGATGAGCCACGCATCGTCAGGCATCAAGCCGGGGATGCGCTCGGGCCATTCCACAAGGTTCAACGCCCCGTCGGTCAGCATTTCTGCGATGCCTGAACGCTCCGCTTCTTCTTCGTTTTCCAGCCGGTACAGGTCCATGTGTCGGACTTCCTGCACGCCTCCTTCCCGATGAACAGCATGGTGATGCACTAGCCCAAACGTCGGACTCGCCCCCTCTTCCTCCACATTCCAAGACGCGAGGAGCTGACGCACCAAGGTGGTTTTCCCGGCGCCCATGGCCCCGTGGATCGCCACCACACCGCCATGAGGCAAGGCTTCGCCCAAGGCTCGGGCCACTTCAGGCAAGGATTCCAACCCCTGCATGGACCACCGTCCGAGTTCGGTCAAGGTCGCCATGTCAACTTCCTTTGGGATCCAGAATGACCCACGGCACAATCATCTCCTCCATGCTGACGCCCCCGTGCTGGAAAGTATCGCGGAAGGTCTTGGTGTATTTGGCCGCATTGTTGGGGTACACCAAGAAGTCTTTTCCCTTGCCAAAAATGTAGCTGCTCGACACGTTGGGCTTGGGCAAGCCCACACGCTCAGGGTTCCGAATTTCCATGACCTCGTCCGGATTGTACCCCAGGTTCTTGCCCACCTTGTAACGCAGGTTGTTGTTGGTGGTTTCACGGTCCCCGCGGACTTCAACCGGATGATCGACGCGCATGGTGCCGTGGTCGGTGGTGAGGATCATGCGCCCTTCCATGTCGGCCATGGCATCCATCATGTCCTTGAGCGGGCTGTGCTGGAACCACGAATGGGTCAAACTGCGGTACGCCGCTTCGTCGTCGGCCAGCTCCTTGATGACTTCCATTTCGGAGCGTGCATGGCTGAGCATGTCGACAAAATTGTAGACCACCGTCACCACGGACTGGCCTTTCAGTTCGTGGAAACGGTCCGCCAATCGCTTGCCCGATTGCAGGTTGGTGATTTTGTGGTAGGACGTTTTGCCCGTCACGCCCAACCGCGAAAACAGGCCTTGTTGCAACTCTTCCTCGTGAGCGTTTTTGGAGCCTTGCTCGTGTTCCCCGATCCACAGGTTGGGCATCATGCGGGCGATGTCTCCTGGCGTCATGCCCGCGAAGAGGGCGTTACGCGCGTATTGCGTGGCCGTCGGCAACATGCTGAAGTAGGTGGTTTCCTCCACCACGTTCCATTTGGGCCGAAGCGTGGGCGCGATGGTGCGCCATTGGTCCCAGCGCAAGTTGTCGATGACCACCAAAAACACAGGCCGGCCCTGCGCCCCTTCCAACGCTCCAGGAAGCCATTTGGGGAGGACCTCGTGGGACAAGGTGGGCCCTTGTTCCATGCCCGTGATCCACGCCTCGTAGTGGTCCTCCACAAAACGCACAAATTGATGGTTCGCCTCCGCATGTTGGTTGTCGAGAATCTCCAACATGCTCCGGTCCCCCGACTCCCCCAAGGTGGCGTGCCAGTGCATGAGCCGGCGGTACACCTCGGACCACTCCTCGGCATTCATGCGCCCGCCCAACTTCATGGCCAGCTCGCGGAACTCCCGCATGTAGGTCGACTGGGCTTGCTCGCCCCGCAACCGGTTGTTGTCGAGGATTTTTTTGACCGACAACAAGATTTGGTGCGGGTTGACGGGCTTGATGAGGTAGTCGCTGATCTTGGAGCCGATGGCCTCCTCCATGATGTGCTCTTCCTCACTCTTGGTGATCATGATGACGGGCACGTCGGGATGTTTGTCCTTGATGCGCTGAAGCGTTTCAATGCCATTCAACCCCGGCATGTTCTCGTCCAGAAAAACCACGTCGAACGGCCGCGCCTCCACCTCGTCCAAGGCCTCCACGCCGCTGTTCACCCCCGTCACATCGTAGCCCTTCTCGTTCAAGAACAAAATGTGCGGCTTCAGCAGTTCGATTTCGTCGTCAGCCCAAAGAATGTGTGGTCGTCCCATCTCAATTCGCATTCGAGTGCCTGCCCGGTTTCAGGGCATCGGCCAGGCGCGTATCTTGCGGCGTCTCTCGCCGTAAACCTCGCCTGTCGGCAAAGTAACGTCGAGACGCGCGACTTCGTATTTGAATGAGCACGGTCAACCGCCACAAAATTCTCAACGACCCCGTCTACGGGTTTGTGACCCTGCGCCACGAGCGGGCCCTCGACCTGATGGACCACCGGTACATGCAGCGCTTGCGCCGCATTTCGCAGTTGGGGCTCTCCCATTTGGTCTACCCCGGGGCCGTGCACAACCGCTTTCACCATGCCGTGGGCTGCATGCACCTCATGCAAGAGGCCATCGACAGCCTGCGCAACAAGGGCGTGGCCATCACCGAAGCGGAGGCCGAGGCGGCGTGCTTGGCCATCCTCTTGCACGACGTGGGCCACGGCCCCTTCAGCCACGCGTTGGAACACAGCATCGTCAAAGGCGTGCACCACGAAGACGTCAGCGCCTTGATCATGGGCCGCCTCAATGACGAGATGGGCGGCGCCTTGGATTTGGCCATTGAAATTTTCAACGACCACCATCCCAAGCCGTTCCTTCACCAGTTGGTCAGCAGCCAACTCGACATGGACCGCCTGGACTACCTCGCGCGGGACAGCTTCTACAGCGGCGTCACCGAGGGCAAGGTGGGCAGCGAGCGCATCCTGAAGATGTTGAACGTCGTGGATGGCCAACTCTGCATCGAAGAGAAGGCGATCTACTCCATCGAGAAGTTCATTGTGGCGCGTCGCTTGATGTACTGGCAAGTGTACCTGCACCGCACCGTCTTGAGCGCCGAGCACATGTTGATGCTCGTGCTCAACCGCGCCAACCACCTCGCACGCCAAGGGGTTGCCGTGTTCGCCTCCCCTGCGCTGTCTTTGTTCCTGCACGACGACCTCGATCGGGCCAAGTTCCTGGCCGACCCCGATGTCCTCGAACGCTTCTGCGAGCTGGACGACAGCGACATTTTTGTGGCCATGAAGTCGTGGCGACACCACGAAGACCGCGTGCTTGCCTTGCTTAGCCAACGGCTGCTGGACCGCGGCCTGTTCCGCATCGAGCTGCGTCCCGAGCCCTTCACGGAGGCCGACGTGGCGGAGCGCGTGCAAGCCACTGCGGATGCCTTGGATTTCACCTTGGAGGAAGCCTCCTTTTTGGTCAGCAACGCCCGCATCGACAACAAGGCCTACGTCCCCAAAGGCATCCACGTCCTCTACAAGGACGGCTCCGTGCGCGACTTCGCAGAAGCCAACGACCACCTGCACATGCAGATGCTCAGCAGGCCCGTGGAAAAGAGCTTCCTCTGCTATCCCAAAGAATTGAAGGTTCCCCAAAGAGGGGCCTGACACATCCATCCCAAGGACCCGATGGCCCTTGGGATGAATCCGTCAATCGGGGGTGATTTCTTCCCCCAGCGCGTTGTGGATGTGGTACTCGAGGATCTCCAAATTGGAATTGGACTCGATGTCGAGCTTAATGTCCAAGGACTTCTGCCACTGCCGACGAATGGACTTCCACCAGCCCTGCGTCAGGTAGGCTTCCAACATGGGGTGTACCATCAGCGTCATGCGCTTTCGGTTTTCCCCTTCCGCGAGGTATTTCAAGGCCGACTCGATGCGCTCGGTGATGAGGATGCTCGCCTCCACCTTGCCCGAGCCGTTGCAGGCCGGACAGGCGTCTTGAGTGGCCACTTCCGCCACGTCCCGCACGCGTTGTCGCGTCATTTCCATCACCCCAAAACGACTTGGCGTCGAGATGTTGTGCTTGGCCTTGTCCCGCTTCATGGCGGCACGCACGGCGTCTGTGAGCTGCTTGTTGTGCTCGCGCTTGGCCATGTCGATGAAGTCGATGGCGATGATGCCGCCAATGTCCCGCAAACGAAGAAGCCGCGCGATTTCCTCCACGACGTCGAGGTTGGTGATGAGGGCGTTTTCCTCTTGGCTTGAAGCACCTTTCTTCCGTCCGCCGCTGTTCACGTCGATGACGTGCATGGCTTCCGTTTGCTCAAGGACCAAGTACGAACCGCTCCGCAAATTCACCTGGCGTCCAAAGGCCGCCTTGATTTGGCGGTGAATGGACATGTTGTTGAACAGGTCTTTCGCCCGGCTCAACTTCACCATGCTCTCGTCGCCACTGCCGCTGCCGACCAAAAACTCCTTGACCTCATCTGCGACCCGAGGGTCGTTGACGTGGATGGTTTTGCAGTCGGGCGTCATGACGTCGCGCATCACCACGCTCACCTTGTTCACCTCCCCCAGAACGCGCTTGCCCGGTTTGGCGTTTTTCAGGTTGTCGTAGAGCTTTTTCCAGCGAGATACGAGGTCTTCGAGGTCGCTGTGCAAATCGGCCGAGCCTTTGTTTTCCGCCACCGTCCGCACGATGATGCCGAACCCTGGAGGCTGGATGCTTTGCATGAGCCGCTTGAGGCGGTTGCGTTCCTTCTCCCCTTTGATGCGCGAAGACAAACTCACCTTGTCACTGAAGGGCACCAACACCAAATAGCGCCCCGGCAGACTGACCTCGGCGGTCAATCGGGGGCCCTTGGTGCTGATGGGTTCCTTGGCGACTTGGACCAGCACGAGCTGCGATGCGGACACGTAGTCCTTCATCTTGCCCCTGCGGTCAATGTCCTTTTCCCGCTTGAATTGACTGATGTCGGATGTTGGCTGTTTGCCAGACATCACGCGTTTCACCCAGATTTGCTGCGTTTTGAATTGTGGCCCGAGGTCGGAGTGGTGAAGGAACGCGTCCTTCCCATGACCCACGTCCACAAAGCCCGCATTCAGATTGGGCATGACCTTCCTGACGCGGCCGACATAAATGTCGCCCACGGCGTATTGCACGTCTCCCCGATCACGGTGGAGCTCAACGAGCTGTCCGTCCTCGAGAAGTGCAATGTCGACGCCCGCAGACGTCGAATTGATGACGAGTTCAGCGTCCATCACATGAAGTTTCGCAGTATGAGCTCCGATTGAAAAAAAGGCCCATCATCTGCCTCAATTACTTCTTCTTGTGACGGTTCTTTCGAAGACGCTTTTTACGCTTGTGCGTGGCCATTTTGTGACGCTTGCGTTTTTTTCCGCTTGGCATAATAGTGATGTTTTAAATGCTCGACCCCGACAACTCGGATTCAAGCCGTTCGATGATGCC
>NYSX01000021.1 GCA_002683345.1 Flavobacteriales bacterium | reverse complement strand
TCCGATGTGGGCTACGACTTTCGGGTGCTGACCAGCGTCATGAACGTCAATGACGACCAGAAAACCATTTTGTTCGACCCCATGAAAGAACATTTTGGCGGGTCGTTGGAAGGCATCAAGGTGGCCATGTGGGGATTGGCGTTCAAGCCTGAAACGGACGACATTCGAGAGGCGCCTTCCCTTTACATGATTGAAAAACTCCTGGCTGCAGGAGCCCAAATTGTGGCATTTGACCCAGAAGCCATGGACAATGTCAAATCCAAAATCGGGGATGTCATCGACTACAAGAGCCGAGAAATGGACGCCCTCGATGGGGCAGACTGCTTGCTGATTTGCACTGAATGGGCCGCATTCCGCACGCCTGATTTCAACGACATGGCGAATCGCATGAACGGCAAAGTCATCTTTGACGGACGGAACCTTTACGACAAAGGAAAAATGGCCCGTCTTGGATGGACCTACCGCAGCATTGGTCGCCCCCTCAACCCCGCTTCGTGACCTCTTCCATCCACCCTACTGCGTTTGTGCACCCCTCCGCCATTGTGGACGAGGGCGCTGTCCTGTATGAAGGCTGCAAGGTGTGGCACTTTTGCCACGTGATGCCTGAGGCGGTGATCGGAGAAGGCTCGAGCTTGGGCCAAAACACCTTCGTCGCCCGTGGTGTGATCCTAGGCAAAAACGTGAAGGTGCAAAACAACGTCAGCCTGTACGAGGGTCTGACCGTGGAAGACGATGTGTTCCTCGGGCCCTCCTGCGTGTTCACCAACGTCCGGAACCCCCGAAGCGCCGTCAACCGGCGCGGAGAATATGAGGCCACGCTTGTCAAGCGCGGGGCCACCATCGGGGCCAACGCCACCATTCGCTGTGGTGTCACCCTTGGCGCGCATTCCTTTGTGGCCGCGGGCGCTGTGGTCACCGAAGACGTTCCTGACCACGCTTTGGTCATGGGCGTGCCGGCCAAACATGCGGGCTGGATGTCCGCCCACGGCGTCCAATTGGCCTTCGACTCGGAAGGCCGCGCCACCTGCCCAGAATCGGGCCAATCTTACCAATTGAACAACCACGAAATCACCCCCCTATGAGCACGTTGCACGATCAACTCGTGGCCAAGGAAGCCACCATGTCTGTGGTCGGTTTGGGCTACGTTGGCTTGCCCATCGCCTTGGCGTTTGCCAAACACATCCGCGTGGTCGGATTTGACATCCATGAAGGACGTGTGGAGATGATGCGCCGTGGCGAAGATCCCTCGGAGGAAGTTCCCGCTGAAGGGTTCGAAGGCTGTGACATCGCCTTCACGGCCAATGCGGACGACCTCAAGGAAGCCTCCTTCCACATCGTCGCGGTGCCCACCCCCATTCACGCCAGCCACCAACCGGACCTCGGACCGCTTTTGGCGGCCTCACGCACCGTGGGCCAGGCCTTGAAAAAGGGCGATGTGGTCGTGTACGAGAGCACCGTGTATCCCGGCTGCACCGAAGAAGACTGCGTGCCTGTGTTGGAGGAAGTCAGCGGGTTGAAGATGGGGGTCGACTTTTTTGTGGCCTACAGCCCCGAGCGCATCAACCCAGGAGACAAGGTCAACACCATCGAGACCATCGTGAAAGTGGTCGGGGCATGCGATGACGCGACATTGGATGTCGTGGCCAAGACTTACGACCTCGTGGTCAAGGCGGGCACACACCGCGCCAGCAGCATCCGCGTGGCCGAGGCGTCCAAGATCATTGAGAACACCCAGCGCGACGTCAACATTGCCTTGGTCAACGAGCTCAGCATCATTTTTGACCGCATCGGCATCAACACCTTCGAGGTGCTCGAAGCTGCGGGAACCAAGTGGAACTTCCTCAAGTTCCAGCCTGGCCTCGTGGGCGGCCACTGCATCGGCATCGACCCGTACTACCTCACCTGGAAGTCCAACAAACTCGGTTACCACGCCAAGGTCATCAACAGCGGCCGCTATGTGAACGACAGCATGGGCTTCTACGTGGGCAAGCAGACGGTCAAGCGCCTCCTGGCGCGGGACATCAACCCCCTTGAAGCACGGGTGCTGGTCATGGGACTGACCTTCAAAGAAAACGTGGCGGACATCCGCAACACCAAGGTCATCGACGTCATTCGTGAACTCGAATCGTTCAACGTGAATGTGGATTTGGTCGATCCGCAAGCCAGCGCGGAGGAAGTGCACGAGGAGTACGAGCTGACCCTACGGGAGGCTCCGGAACAGGGCGCGTACGACGCCATCATCGCGGCGGTCAACCACGACGAATACGTGGGCTACACCGAATCTGACTTCCGCAACCTGCTCCGTGGCGGACAGGGCACGGTGGTGGATGTGAAGGGCGTGTTCCGCGGGAAGACGGGGGATTTGGACTACTGGAGCCTTTGAGCCGAACTTGGTACCATGACCGAACCCCAAGCACCACATTCGCCCCGAACCTTTCAATCCCTCCTCATCACGGGAGGGGCTGGGTTCATTGGTTCGCATGTCATCCGCCGACTGCTGCGCACCCAACCGCAAACCCGCATCGTCAACCTCGATGCGCTCACCTACGCGGGCAACCTCGCCAACCTGGCAGACGTGGAGGCGCACGATCATTACACCTTCGTCAAGGGGGACATCCAAGATGCCGATTTGCTCACCGCACTCTTCGCGGAGCACGCGTTTGACGGGGTGATACACTTGGCGGCAGAAAGCCACGTGGATCGGAGCATCACCAACCCGCTCGCCTTTTTGGAGACCAACATCTTGGGCACAGCCACACTGCTGAACGTGGCCAAGCAATCTTGGACGGAACGCGGATGCATGGACGAGGCCTTGTTCTACCACGTCAGCACCGACGAGGTGTACGGCTCGCTGGGACAGGAGGGATTGTTTTCAGAGACCACGCCATACGACCCGCGTTCGCCCTACAGTGCGTCCAAGGCGTCGAGCGACCATGTGGTTCGGGCTTACCACCACACCTACGGGATGCCCATTGTCATTTCGAACTGTTCCAACAACTACGGCTCCCATCAATTCCCGGAGAAGCTGATCCCCTTGATGATCCGCAACATTGTGGACGAACGCCCCTTGCCCGTTTATGGCGAGGGCATCAACGTGCGCGACTGGCTTTGGGTGGAGGACCACGCGTCCGCAATTGAAGTCATCTTGACCCAAGGATGGGTGGGCGACACCTACAACATCGGCGGACTGAACGAATGGCGCAACATCGACCTCGTGCACAAGCTCATTGAACTTGTGGACGCGCGACTGAACCGCCCTGAAGGCACGTCGAAGGCCCTCATCACCTTTGTGAAAGACCGCGCGGGGCACGACTTGCGCTACGCCATCGACGCCTCGCACTTGGAAGAGCGACTCGGCTGGAAACCCAGCGTCACCTTCGACGAAGGCCTGGCCAACACCGTGGACTGGTACCTCCAAAACCAAGCTTGGATGGACGAAGTGACGTCGGGAGACTACCAGCAGTACTACGCCCAACACTACGCCAACCGCGGATGAAGTGGTCCTGGCCTTGGCGCCGGGAGGCACCGGCTTCGGTGAAGTTCAGCCAGCTCGGTTGGGACGTGCACAGCCACTTGGTACCAGGGGTGGATGACGGCGCGGCCGATGTGGACGCCGCCTTGGAAATGGTGCGACACATGGTGTCTTTGGGGTACCGCGGCATGGTGCTCACGCCCCACATCATGAGCGACTTGTACCCCAACTCGCCCGACACGCTTCGCGGGCCTTTCGACGATTTGATTCAAGCTGTGCAAGAGGCAGGCATCCCCATGGAGCTGCGCCTTGCCGCGGAATACCTGATGGATGCGGACATGCTTCGCACCTTGAAAGAAGGCGAACCGATGACATTTTCGTGCGACGAAGGCCAGCGCAGGCACGAGATGATGTTGATGGAGTTCGGATTTCACCACGCCCCTGATGAGGCCCTGGTGAAGGACGCCCTCTTCGAAGCCCAAACCCGCGGCATCACGCCCCTTCTCGCCCACTGCGAGCGCTACCCCTACCTGCACAAATCCCCCGCCCTGCTCGAATTGTGGCACGAACGCGGCGGATGGATGGCAGTGAATGCCGCGTCTTTGGCAGGGGCATACGGTCCCGAGACCCGCAACATGGCCAAGCAATGCATGGAACGAGGCTGGGTTTCGTTTGTGTGCTCAGATGCACACGGCATGCGTCACGTGCGCGCCTTGGAGTCGTTGGGGAATTCCCGCACCGTGGCGCGCTGGATGGCGGCTGGGCAGAGCCTGCACGGCGGCCTGGGTTAAGCGACCGGTGTGATCCGACCGGTGTGATCTGTAGGTGTTAGCCGACCGGCGCGAGGTGCACCGTCAGGCCGTCGAGGTCGTCGGCCAAGTGGATTTGGCATCCCAAGCGGCTTTCCTCCGTCACGTGGAACGCCTCGTCAAGCATGTCTTCCTCGTCATCCGGCTTCTCGGGAAGCGCGTGGCCGCTCTTCACGTACATGTGGCACGACGCGCACATCGCCATGCCTCCGCAAGTTCCCTCCACAGGCAACTCTGCGCTCTTGCAAAGCTCCATCATGTTCATGCCCATGTCCGTGGGGGCATCCAATTCGTGGGAGGTTCCTTCTCGGTCAATGACCGTGACTTTGATCATGCTCATGGCGCGTCGTTCGGCGTGAAGGTACGTTCAATCAGAATCCGCTGACGCCGTTCACCGTGGTGTACTTGAGCACCAGGTTTTTGTCGGGATAGATGCGCTTGAAGGCGCTCTGAACCATGAGAGTGGCCTCGTGGAATCCGCACAAGATGAGTTTCAACTTGCCGGGGTATGTGTTGATGTCCCCGATGGCGTAAATGCCCGGCACATTGGTGCTGTAGTCGAAGGTGTCCACCTCCACCGCGTTCTTGGTGATGTTCAAGTTCCAGTCGGCGATGGGGCCCAACTTGGGGCTCAGCCCAAACAACGGCACCCAGTGGTCCGTCTCGAGGGTCATCTCTCCTTGTTGCTTGTGGTTCACCGTGAGCGTTTGCAGATGATCGTCTCCATCGACCCCCACCACTTCGGCGTTGGTCAACAGCTTGATTTTGCCCTGCTCGGCGAGGTCCATGACTTTTTGGACGCTGTCGAGGTGGCCGCGGAAGCCCTCACGACGGTGCACCAAGGTCACTTCGCTGGCCACGCCGTCGGCGAGGAAAATGGTCCAGTCCAAGGCGCTGTCGCCGCCCCCGCTGATCACCACCTTCTTGTCCCGGTAAAACTCGGGGTCTTTGATGATGTACTCCACCCCCTTGTCCTCGTAGTTGGCGAGGTTCTCGATGGGTGGCTTACGGGGCTCGAAGCAGCCCAAACCGCCGGCAATGGCGATGATGGGCGCGCGGTGCTTGGTGCCACGGTTGGTGGTCAAGATGAACTGATCCTCGTCGTCCTTTTCAATGGTTTCGGCGCGCTCCCCGAGGGTGAACCCGGGCAGGAAAGGCTCGGCCTGCTCCATCAAGCGGTCCACCAATTCTCCGGCCAAAATGGACGGATACGCGGGGATGTCGTAGATGGGCTTTTTGGGGTAAATCTCTGCACACTGACCGCCTGGCTGTGGCAGGGCGTCGATGAGGTGGCAGCGAAGCTTGAGAAGACCGGCTTCAAATACGGTAAACAGGCCGCATGGACCGGCTCCGATGATGAGGATGTCTGTTTGGATCATGATGGGCGCAAAAGTACTCACGCAACAACAGAGGTCGCGTGGTGTTCAATCATATTCTCCTATCAAAATAGTAGGACTTGTCGAGGGCTGCAAATGCACGCCTCACAAAAGGTTGATGGCCTCGATGGCCGTCACTTCGGGGGCCGCCTTTTTGAGCGCGGACTCCACCCCGCCTTTCAGGGTCATGTTGATCATGGAGCAATCGGCGCAAGCCCCCAAAAGCTCGATGCGCACCACGAGATCCTCCGTGATTTCCACCAAACGAATGTCGCCCCCGTCCGCTTCGAGGTAGGGACGGAGTTCATCCAAGGTGGATTGAATGCGCTGCTGCAGGTCGGGGGTGGCCATGAATCAAACGTCTTTGCCGAGTTGCTTCAGCAAGTTAGCGACCACGGCCCGAAACGCGGCCGCCGCGTCGCCGTTCGTTTGGAGCGCCGCAGGACGGCCGGCGTCGCCCGCCTCGCGGATGGTTTGAAGCAAGGGCAATTCTCCGAGGAAAGGCGCATCAAGGCTGTCCGCCAAGCGTTTGACGCCGTCCCGTCCAAAGATGTGGTACTTCTTGTCCGGCATGTCGTCCGGCACGAAGTAGGCCATGTTCTCGACCATGCCCAGCACGGGGACTTTCAGTTCTTCGAGGCGGAACATGCCGACGCCTTTCCGCGCGTCGGCGAGGGCCACGTCCTGCGGCGTGCTCACAATGACGGCACCGGACAGCGGGATCTGCTGAACCAGCGACAGGTGAATGTCCCCCGTTCCCGGAGGCAGGTCCACGATCATGAAATCGAGGGCGCCCCAATTGGCGTCGGTGAACAGCTGGTTCAGCGCGCGGCTGGCCATCGGGCCACGCCACACAATCGCTTGGTCCTGGTCCGCGAAAAACCCAATGGACAGGACCTTGACCCCGTACTGTTCGATGGGCTCAATCTTGGTCTTGCCGTCGACCTCCACGGGTTGAGGTTTTTCGTGGGCCACGTCAAACATGGTCGGCACGCTTGGCCCGTGAATGTCGGCGTCGACGAGCCCGACCTTGTAGCCAAGTTGGGCGAGTGCGACGGCGAGATTGGACGACACCGTGCTCTTGCCCACGCCGCCCTTGCCGGAGGCCACCGCAATCACATGCTGAACGCCCGGAAGGACCTTGCGGGTCTCGAGCGTCCGTTCCTCCTTCTTGAGGGGCACCACCTCCACCTTGCACTCCACGGGTTTGCCAAACGCGCGCTCCAGCGCAAACTCCACCGCCTCTTGCATGCGTTTGCGTGCATGCATGGCCGGGTTGCTGGATTTCACCTGAAGCGTCAATCCCTCGCCATGGGCGCCGGCTTCACCCGACAGCTCCACCAATTCCAAGGCCACAATGTCCTTGCCCAATTCCGGTTCCACCACCCCGCGAAGGGCATCGAGGATCGCGTCGTTTGTCCAGTTGCTCATCGGTGTCAAAGTTCGGTCATGGGATCCCAAAATCGCGCCCCAAAGTCCACCACCGTGTCATTCTCAATCACCACGCCTTCCGCCTTCAATTGCGCGGCCATGGGTTGGTCGGCAGGAAAGTGGATGGCGCCGGTCAGCATGCCAAGGCGGTTCACCACGCGATACGCCGGCACGGGCGGCTGTGCCCCAAAACTCTTGTTCAACACCCACCCCACCCGACGGCTCGCGCGGGCGGCACCCAGCACCTTGGCAATCGCGCCGTAGGACGTCACACGGCCTTCAGGGATGGCGCGCACCACGTCGTACACATCTTGCTCAAACGAACGGTCGTCGTGGGTGTCCTTCACAACGCCGGAGGAACGATTTCCATGAAGTGGATGTTCTTGCCTTCTTCCAACCAGCGCTGCTCGTAGTACGTCTTGATCTCCAACGCGTCGCGCAGGTCGGCGTCCACGTTGTCCAGGAAGCCCCCGTAGACATCGTCCGAATCGTGCAGGAACGGATACCCGGCCGCTTGGTAGTCCTCCTTGGACAGGGCGTAGAGCAGCTTGCTGTCCGACTTGACTTTCACCGAGCCCCCTGGCGCCAAAAACTTGCGATAGCGCTCGATGAACTTTCCGGAAGTGATGCGCTTGGTGCCCTTCTCGTCCTTGGGTTGGGGATCGCTGAAGGTGAGCCAAATGTCCGCCACCTCGCCCGGCCCAAAGAACTGGTCAATGAACTCGATGCGCGTTCTCAAAAACGCCACGTTGCTCAGGCCGTCTTGGTTGGCGGTTTTGGCCCCACGCCAGAAGCGATGCCCCTTGATGTCCACCCCGACGAAATTGCGGTCGGGCCATTTCCGGGCCAACCCCACCGTGTATTCACCCTTGCCGCAGCCCAATTCCAGCGTGATGGGGTTGTCGTTGCCAAACACCTCCGCATGCCACTTCCCACGGTACGGATGGTCCGCCCCTTTCACTGCCTCTTGGAGGTCCGGCTCAAAGACGTTGTCCATCTCGGCGTTCTCCTCCCATTTCCAAAGTTTGCCTTTGCCCATGGTCGCTGAATTGCTGCGAAATTAGGAACTTCATCCCCGATGACGCGCCCAAGTCGACCCCAACTCCTCGTGACCGTGCTCGATTGGGGCATGGGGCACGCCACGCGCACGTGGCCGCTCATCGAGCACGCCCTCGGAGAGGGCTGGCATGTGCACGTCGCGTCCAAGGGCACAGCCCTGGCCTGGTTGAAGTCAAGGGCGGAGGAGATGGACCAAACCCACCTCACATTCCACGTGAAGCCTGGGCCGGAGATCAAGTACGCCAAGCGAGGCAACTTTTGGCGCATCGCGCGGCAAATGCCCGCCTTCGTGACCTACGTCGAGCGAGAACGCACCTGGGCCCAAGGCATGGCCCAAACCCTGCACCTCGACGCCATCCTGTCCGACAATTGCTACGGATGCGCGGTCCCCGGGGTGCCCTCCGTGCTGATGTCGCATCAACTGCAAATCCCCACGCCAAAATTTCTGGAAGGCCCGGCCCGCAGCGTTGTTCAGCGTTGGGCACAGGCGTTCGATGAGGTTTGGGTTCCCGACTTGGCCCCGGGCGAAACGTCGTTGAGTGGCGCCCTTGCCGACGCGCAGGTCCATCCGAGTACCCAATACATCGGCGTCCTGAGCCGGCTCGCCAAGCACAAGCACCCCAACCCAACCCAGACCTGGGCCAAGGTGGGCATGGTCAGTGGCGTGGAGCCGCATCGATCGCTGATGGAAGCGGCCCTGCGCACTTGGATGGCCGATGCCGAGGGGCCTTGCTTGATCATTGCGGGCCAGCCGGGCGGAGGGACGCGCCAAGACGGCCACATCTCCACGTGGTGCGACCCCACGGATGCCGAACTGGCCTCCGCGCTGCAAGGCGCTGGAACCGTCGTGTGTAGGAGCGGCTACAGTTCGCAGTTGGACCTGGCCGCCCTCGGAGCCCGCGCCATCCTCGTTCCCACGCCAGGACAACCGGAGCAGGCACTGCTGGGCAAGCTCTGGTCGGAACGGTTTGGGTTCGTGTGTTTGACCCAACGGCAACTGGAGGCGGGTGAGCTGCCCGAGCATGCAACCGGAAACTTGCCCGAGTTGGAGCCCAACATTCGCGCCTTTGGACACCTTTCAATGTGGCTGCACGAAGCAGCAGCCCAACCTGCCTAAATTCGTCGGATGACCGATTCCACCCCTTTCTCCGACGACGACGTGCGGTTCATGCGCCTGGCGCTGCAAGAAGC
>NYSX01000020.1 GCA_002683345.1 Flavobacteriales bacterium | reverse complement strand
CGCTGGTTTTGGTGGGATGCAACCGCTGTATAAAGCCACTCTTAGCTTTCGATGAACTTGCGATTAGCGTCGATGAAAAAAGAATTTTTCCCGCCAACATGCTTGGGAATTTCAAATGTGTTTCTCTATCTTTATCGCGAAGACCTCAACAAACGACGGTCTGACCCTCTGATCCGAAAGCAAACAAACCTATTCTTATGAAGAACCTATTCGCAATGACTGCTGCCCTGATGATGGGCTTTGGTGCGACCGCCAGCAACGTAGAGCTGGTTGTCGAAGCTGTTGACAACAACGGCACTGTTCCTGGCAACACGTACCGCGTGTACGCTGTGTTGCCTTCTGCTCAACACTCTCTCCACGCTGTGTTCGCAGCTGAGGATCACGTGTTGAACGTCGCAACCACTGGTTCTTTCTTCCAGCACCAGTACGGCAGCTACTCTTCACTCGACGTGAACGAAAGCATTGTGGCCATGGAGCCAGGCTTGGCTTTTGACAGCTGGGTGACTGTTGGCGCCAAGAACAGCGACGACAACAACTTGTGGACCATTGGCATCGACTACAACAACTTCCTTGCTGGTCAAGAGTTGACTGTGACCGACGGTGCTTGGTTCGTGGTTCCCACCGACGTGCAGGCTGCTGCGGCTGCCGGCAACAAGGTGCTCTTGATGCAATTGACCACTGATGGCACTGCCACTGGCGTGTTGAACCTCCAAGGCCGCGACGGTCAGGGCGGAACATGGCGCTCACACGACCTCACTTTCACGTCGCAGGACGCGAAGGTGTTTGGTTGCACTGACGCCTCTGCTGCCAACTACAATGCAGATGCCACTTACAACGATGGCACTTGCGAAGGCGCTGCAACAGAAAGCCTCACTGGCATTGCTGCGGATACGAAGTGGAACATCTTCCCCAACCCTGTGTTCGAGAGCACGTTCAGCGTGAAGTTCGACAAGGACATCGTGTTGGGTGAGGAGAACATCGTGGTTGAGGCTTCTGACCTCAGCGGTAAAGTGGTGTTCACTCAAGAGTACACGCAAGGTGACGTGGTTGGTGGCAACCGCATCTTGGTGAAGCACAACCTCGCTGCTGGCACGTACAACTTGTCTGCCAAGCACGTGGACTTCTCTTCAGCTCAGACTTTCGTGGTCACTCGTTAAGAGATCATCAACGACTTTCAGAAGGGGAACCATTTTGGTTCCCCTTTTTTTGTGCCCAGCTGTAGGTTCCGTCTCACACGCAGATATCTTTGCTTCATGAATCGATTCACATGTTTGTTCCTTGGGTTTCTTGGGTTGACCCTTGCCACGTCCGTGGTGGCGCAAGGCGACCTGTCTGTGGCCAGCGGACCCATGATTGGCCACGTCAGCATGCGCTCAGCCCAATTGTGGATTCAGACCACGCGTCCAGAGGCCGTCTTTGTGAAGTACAAGGCACAGGGCGAACAGGCGTGGATGACCACAGCCACTTCCAACACGACACGTGAACACGCGCATGCCGCCCATGTCACCTTGGAGGCTCTTGAGCCTGGCACCATGTATGAGGTGAAGTTTGTGGTGGGAGGTGAGGAGATGTCTGCTCCGTTGCAGGTGCAAACCCAAGTGCTTTGGGATTACCGCATGGATCCGCCGCCATTTTCCTTCGTGACGGGCAGCTGCGCCTACATCAATGAGGCTCAATATGACCGCCCAGGCAGACCTTACGGAGGCGGGTATGAGATCTTCGAGAGCATGGCTGCGGACGCCCCAGACATGATGCTTTGGCTGGGAGACAACATCTATCTGCGAGAAGTGGATTTTCAGTCCTATTCCGGGTTTTTGCACCGCTACAGCCACACCCGCCAAACCCCTGAGATGGCGCCGTTGTTGAAGGCGTGTCCCAACTATGCGATTTGGGATGACCATGACTTTGGTCCCAACGACAGCGATGGAAGTTGGGTGCATGCGGAATGGTCCAGGGAAGCGTTCAAAACGTTCTGGAGCAACCCGAGCTATGGGCTGCCTGAGTCTCCACGATGTGTATCTACAGCGTTCCGGTTCGTCGACATGGAATTTTTCTTGTTGGACAATCGGACGTATCGGGTGAATCACCAGAACAAAACCAACACGCCACAAGTGCTGGGGCAAGCCCAAATTGATTGGCTGATTCAAGCCCTCCAAAAGTCTCGTGCACCCTACAAATTCGTATGCATTGGCGGTCAGGTATTGAACGACGCCGCGGTGTACGAGAACGTGTCTCAATTCCCTTCCGAGCGCGAAGAAATTCTTCGCCGGCTTGCTGAGGAGGACATTCGTGGTGTGGTCTTTCTCTCTGGCGACCGCCACACCACAGAACTGTCGGAGATGGAACTCTCCAATGGGCGCATGGTGTACGATTTGACGGTGAGTCCCTTGACCTCCGGACCGGGACACGCAAGAGAAGAGGGAAATTCCCTCCGGGTGGACGGAACGTACGTTGAGCAACGCAACTACGCCAAGTTGTCGTTTGACGGGCCGCGCAAGGACCGCAGTTGCACCATCGAGGTCAAAGACACCTTTGGAGAGACGTTGTGGACCCGAACTTTGGGTGAATGAGCCTGCACAGCAGAACAGATTACACGAAGGGCGCGTTGGACGAATCGGCCGTGGCCGAAGAGCCATGGGCGTTGTTGGAACAGTGGGTGAAGGAGGCGGTGGATGCGGGCATTTCAGATCCGACGGCGTTCACCCTGAACACCCTCGATGCGGAGGGCTTTCCGCATGGCCGAATCGTCTTGCTTCGGGACACCCGAGATGAACAGCTGGTGTTCTACACCAACTATCTGAGTGAAAAAGGCCAAGATGTTGAGCGTCTGGGCAAGGCTGGGGCGACGTTTTTTTGGCCCCATGCGGAACGCCAAATTCGGGTGCGTGGCACGGTTGCCCGTGTGTCAGAAGCAGAATCGGACATCTATTTCGCATCGCGTCCACGGGGAAGCCAGCTCGGGGCGTGGTCCTCACAACAAAGCACGGAAGCCGTCAACCGAAAACAGCTTGAGTCGCAGTTTGACGCAGAATCGGCCCGCTTTGAAGGAAGAGATGTCCCACGTCCACCTCATTGGGGCGGATACGCAATCACGCCAGAAGTCATTGAGTTTTGGCAAGGTCGGGCATCGAGAATGCACGACCGCATTGTATGCCGTCGCAAGGAAGGGGAGAGCACATGGGGCACGGTGCGGCTCCAGCCTTGATTCAGTCGTCGACCCGAACCACCAACCCCTTGAGGTAGGATCCTTCCGGGTGGAACACGTTCACAGGATGGTCGGGTGGCTGGTGCAATCGGTGCAAAATGCGGACCGTCCGCCCGGCTTGGATGGCTGCGGCCACAATCGTGTTGGCAAACAGGGTGTCGTCTACCGCTTGGCTGCATGAAAACGTGAACAACAAGCTGCCCGGTTTCATGCCTTGCAGGGCGCGAAGGTTGATTCGCTTGTAGCCTTGAACGGCGGCATGCCTTGCTGAGGCACGCTTGGCAAAGGCCGGAGGGTCGAGCACGACGATGTCGTAGTCACCAAGTTCGTCGGCTTTCAGATATTCCAACGCATCGGCTTGGATGGAGGTGTGGGATTGAACGGGCAACTCGTTCAGTCGCACATTGTCTTCGCATACGTCAAGGGCCCGTTGGGAACTGTCCAGGCTGTGGACTTCCGTGGCGCCTGCCTTCATGGCGTAGATGCTGAACCCGCCTGTGTAGCTGAACACATTGAGCACTTTTTTTCCCTTGGACAGCGATCCGAGCAGCGCACGGTTTTCCCTTTGGTCGAGAAAGAACCCGGTCTTTTGGCCTTTTTCCCAGTCAATGTCGAAGCGGTGACCATGCTCTGTGGCAAAGTGTCCCGCCGGGGCGCTCCCCCAAACCCAGCCATCTTCGCAGGCTTCGCCTCCGTTTTTGAGAAGGGTTTTCGCGCTCTTGTCGTAGATGCCCACCAAAGTGTCTCCAAGGGCTTCTTTGAAAGCTTCCACGAGCGTGGGAAGTGCACGATGCATCCCTGGGGTATGGCATTGCAACACCAGCACGCCGTTGTAGAGGTCTGCGATCAAGCCAGGCAGGCCATCTCCTTCCGCATGAACAAGTCGGCATGCGTTTTGGCTGGCGGATTGAAAGAGGTTCAAGTCCCTCCGAACGGCCACGGCTTGGGCAATTTGCATGTGCCACCATGCGTCGTCAGGGCAATGCTCGTCAAACGTCAGCATACGCACTGCGATGCTCGCTTGAGGGGCGTAGTGCCCCCATCCCAGCGTGCCGCCCTTGTTGGCGCAGACCTTGACCCAGTCTCCTGCTTGGGGGTCTCCTTGGATGTGCTTGATGCCACCACTGAAGACCCAGGGGTGCTTCCTGCGGATGCTTTGGTCGCGTTTGGCTTTCAAGGTGACCGTGGAAAGGGCGGAGGTGGTGGGATTCATGGTGCAAAATTAACCCTGGGCTTCCTTGCCCGACCATCGGATCCAATTCGGGTTGGCTTCGATGACCCCGCTTCGGTACCAGGTGGCCAGCAACGCCCGCAGCGGATGCCTGTGACCTGGAGCCTTGGACAAAAGCCATTCTTGGGGTTGAATGGCCCCACTTGCGAGGTCTTCCTTGAGCGCTTGTCGCCATTGTTTTTTGTCGACCGTGCACAAGTCGCACTGCCCGCACGGCGCATGCGATGCATCCGAAAAGGCACGTTCGAGTTGTTGCGACCGACAGCCCTGGGATGCCTTTGCAAACGCTCGGACTTCTTCGAGTTTTCGTAGCATGAGTTCGAGGCGACTGCGGTCCACAGTCACGGTGTTGGTGGCCTGCCTAGGCTCGGTCCATGTCAGTTCAAAGCGTTCAGAAGCGGGCTTCCAATCGAGCCATCCCATGGCGTCAAGCGCTTCGAGGTTCATGCGCACTTGCGCTGCGGTCGAAGGTGGGGCCAGCGCATCCGCACGGTTGAGCTGGTTGGCGAGTAGCGAGAGGTCCACCTCCATGGGCTGGGATGGCGCTTGACGCTCAATCCATTGGGCCAGCGTGTGCAAGGGCGGGGCGAAGGACTCGTTCACGGGTGAACCCAGCCATGTGATGGTGCCAACTTCGGCATTGGCATTTCGGCATTCACGCAAATCAAAGTGACCGGCCAAGGACAACAACCGAAGGGCGGGCAAGTGCTTTGGCTCGGTAACAGGAAAGGGAGCTTCAGGCTGTTCTCCATACGTCGCATGTGAGGCATTGGCGGCCCATTGATACGCCTCTTGAATCTGTTTCAACGCAGGGAATTGACGCTCGATGCGACCCTGCAACACGTCAAAGTCGCTGTCTTCCACATAGAGAATGCACGAAGCGGGTTGGCCGTCGCGTCCTGCCCGTCCTGCTTCTTGGATGTAAGATTCGAGGTTGGGGGGTGGGCCTGCATGAAACACCCAACGGACGTGAGGCGCGTCAATGCCCATGCCAAACGCACTGGTGCACGCCAACACTTGCAATTGTCCCGACATCCACCTTTGCTGTCGGCGTTGCTTCTCTTTGGCCGGCAGTCCTGCATGAAAAGAGGCGGCGGCAAGGCCTGCCGCTTGGAGTCGTTGACTCCAGCGTTCGCTGTCGTGGCGGCTTTGGACATACACCAATCCTTGTCCTTGTTGCAAAGCCGCATCGTGCAAGAGCACCGCATCGCGGTCTCCCCAGCGTGACACTTGATAGGCAAGGTTGGGACGGCGCATCGGGGCCACGTGGCTTTGTGCCCCTTGCGGCATTTGGGATGCGATGTCTCGGACAACTTCCTCCGTGGCCGTGGCGGTGAATGCCCCCCACACGGCGTCGGGGAAGCGATCGTGCAGGGAAGAAATGTTTTGAAAAGCAGGGCGGAAGTCGTGTCCCCATTGGCTGATGCAATGGGCTTCGTCGACAACGATGGTCGTCACATTCCAAAAGCCATGTCGCGCCTCAAAAAGCGGATGCGTCAGCCTTTCGGGAGACAGGTACAGGAATTGGGTCTTCCCAAAACGAACGTTGTCCAAAACGCGATCGCCGTTGTTGCCCACCCATGCTTCGGCGCGAATGCCCCTTTGCCGCAGTTGATCGCATTGGTCTTCCATCAAGGCCACAAGCGGCGTCACCACCAGGCAAAGTCCGCCTCGGGCCAAAGCGGGCAACTGAAAGCACAAGCTTTTTCCTCCACCGGTGGGCAACAAAGCCACGACGTGATTCCCTTGGGCCAAATCCAAGACCGGGCCGACTTGGTGGGGGCGCAGGTCTGAGAATCCCCAATGCGTCTGAAGCAGGGACTGCAGATGCGCCGGAAGGCCTTGGGAAGTTTCTTGCGATGACATGCGGAGAAGACGGACGGGATGCCGATTTTTGGCCCCCAATCAAAAGAACAAAAGTGATGAGGAACGTCGTAGCAGGAAACTGGAAGAGCAACAAATTGTTGAACGACGCGCGTGCGTGGATGGACGGCATGTCCTCGTGGCTTGCCAAGAATGGAGGTGTTGATGTCATGGTGGCGATGCCCGCGCCCTACCTCGCGGCCTGTGCGCCTGAAGCGCCCGAAGGCTTGCATGTGCTTGCCCAAAACGTCAGTGCAGAAGGCTTTGGCGCACACACTGGGGAATACACGGCGGAGATGTTGCAGTCTTGTGGCGTGGCAGGAGCCATTGTGGGACACAGTGAACGACGCGCGCGCTTCGGCGATGTCGATGCCGTGGTGGCGGCCAAAGTGGATGCCCTTTTGGCGGCAGACTTGACTGCGGTGTTCTGCTGTGGAGAAACCTTGCAGGAGCGTGAATCAGGACGTGCAGAGGACGTGGTGTTGCAGCAGTTGCAGACCGGCGTCTTGCGCATCCCCGTGGACCAAATCGGCAACGTGATTGTGGCCTACGAACCTGTTTGGGCCATCGGCACGGGCGTGACTGCGACTTCAGCGCAAGCCCAGGACATGCATGCCAGCATTCGCGGCTGGTTGACAGAGGCTTTCGGCGCGGAAGTGGCTGAGTCCATTCCGGTGCTTTACGGCGGATCCTGCAAACCGAGCAATGCCGCAGATTTGTTCTCCCAAAAGGACATCAACGGGGGCCTCATTGGAGGGGCTTCCCTCAAGCCTGAAGATTTTCAAGGGGTCATCGAAGGACACCCTGCGCTGAACCGCTGAATCGTGGCCAAGGAGTTTCACAGCTGGAACGTGTTGCTCGACCCCGTCTTGCCGGCGCGTGAGGTGGTGGTGGCTTACTTGAACGAATGTGGATTTTCCATGTTTGAGCCCCATGAGCAAGGGGTGCTCGTGCATGGGGAAGTGGAGGAGGTGAACGAACAGGAGGCGGACCTGCAGCTCGAGGCTGTGGCCGCCTTTGCCACGGTGCGCGTCGACAAGCAACGTGTGGCGCAAGAAAACTGGAATGCCAAGTGGGAGTCTGAATACCCCCAAGTGGTGGTGGAGGATGGCGCTGGCGAGCTTGCGTGCACCATTCGGGCGCCTTTCCATGACACCCCTGCGTCAGGCGTGGATGTGATTGTGGCGCCGCAGATGAGCTTTGGAACTGGGCACCATGCGACCACCCACTTGATGACGGCAAGGCTGCTTTCGCTGCCTTTGCAAGGCCAAAATGTCTTGGACATGGGCTGTGGCACTGGTGTGCTCGCGCTTGTGGCCGCCAAAGCAGGGGCGGGATCGATTTTGGGCATCGACATCGAACACGACGCGGTCCAAAACTCCCAAGACAACCACGCCTTGAATGCCGACCTCGCTACGTCGGACATGAACTTTGTTCAGGGTGACGGTTCGGCATGCGACGACATGCCTGATGGAGCGTGGGATGTGGTGTGTGCCAACATTCACAAAAATGTCCTCGTGGCAGACATGACGAGCTATGCAAGGACGTTGAAGAAAGGTGGACACCTGTTGCTCAGCGGATTTTTTGAGGGTGATGTGCCCGCACTGGAGGCTTCGGTGCACGCCGCAGGGATGGAGGTGCTGGGCGTGGATGTGCGGGACGGCTGGGCGTGCATGCATTGTGGGAAACCTTTGGGGTGACAAGCCCACAGACGAGGCGGGCAGAATCTACCTTCGGTCCATGATCGAACGCTTGTGCCTGGTCCTGATGGTCCTGTGGATGGGGACCCTTTCGTACGCCCAAACCAGCGACAAAGTCGAGGATGCCGCGGCTTTCCTCAAAGAAATGGAGCGCAAGGCATCAGATGTCGGGTCGGGAGAAGCCAAGTGGATTCGACGCGATTTCAGCTACGCCTTTGAAGAGGACGCGGTGGGAGAAGAAAGGCGCCAAGAGTTCATGCAGATGGTTCGCTTTTTGGAGACCAACCGCGTGAAGTTCAGCACAGGAATCTTGGGGTATTTCCGTGGGGCGAGGGTGGTTCTCGAGCGTCAGGATTGGAAAACCTGGGAGGATTGGCATGGCCAACTCGCCTATTTCCAAAGCCGTCCCAAGGAAAGGAAAGCGTGCGAATCCTACCTGTCTCTTTCCGAAAAGCTCTTCCAAGAAGGCATGCTTTTTGCGTCCAGTGCGGCCACGTGGCTGGTGCGTCAAGGGGACTTGGTTTTGCGTCTCGATGCGTCGGGCAAGCCCACGATCGAATGCAAAGGCGGCACATTGGTCTGTCTCTCGAAGGGAGACAGCACCCGGGTGCGAGACGTGAAAGGTCAGTTCAAGGTGTTGGAAGGCCGCTTTTACGGCAGCGAAGGCCGCGTGGAATGGGAGCGTACCACCAACGAAGGTGATTTGTCTGCGGAGTTGGGGGATTTCGAGGTCCGCATGAAAGGCAGTTCGTTCACCACAGAAGAGGCCCGTCTGCGGAGCACGTTGTTCGACCTTCCGTTGGAAGGGGTACTCAGTTTGAAGGTGCAACGAGAAGACAAACCCGCGCGGAGGACATATCCCCGATTCGAGTCTCGTACGGGCCGGGTGCGTCTCGACGATGTGTTCCCTGGCGTGTCTTACGAAGGCGGTCTTCAGGTCAGGGGGTCGAAGCTCGCGGGAACGGGGTCGGATGGCCAGTGGGCCCAGATTACCTTCATGAACCACGACACTTTGTTCATTCGGTGTTGGTCCAACGAGGTGTTGTTCTCGGACGATGCGCTGGATGCGACGCACGCGCGCATGACCATGCTTTTGGGCGAGGACAGCATTTATCACCCGGACATCAAGATCAAATACAACGATCGCAGTCAATTGTTCCGGGCCACGCGTCAACTGGAAGGCGTGGGGCAGCAGCCGTTCATCGACAGCTACCACATGGTCGAGATGGAAGTGGAGGCCGTGGAATGGGAGCTGAACAGTCCCGCTGTGACCTTTCGACGTCTGACAAGTGACAGGCCTGAGCCGGCGGCATTCCGGAGTTTGGATTGCTTCGAGCGCGGCGTCTATGACCAAATGATGGGTATTGATCCCATCCACCCGCTGGCGGAGCTCGCACGATACATGTCCAAGCGTGGTGTGAAATCTTTCTATTCAGAAGAGTACGCCGACTTCCTCGGATTGCAGGAGGAGCAGGCGCGTATGCTGCTCATCGGGTTGACCAATTCGGGATACGTGGACTTGGACCTCGCCACGCGCTATTGTGAGGTCAAACCGCGCGCGGAGCGGCACATCAAAGCGCGCAAGGGGGTCATCGACCACGATGTACTCGCCTTTTATTCCAACCCGCGCAGCTCCACGACAAATGCCTTGCTCAGCCTCAACAATTTGAGGTTGGAAATGAAGGGCATCGGACGCTTTGGGGTGAGCGAAGCCCAAGACGTGAAGATTGTGCCGGATGGCGGGGAGCTGGCCTTGGGCAAGAACCGAAGCTTCGAGTTCAATGGCGTCATCCAAGCGGGGAAGTTTGAACTGGCAGGCGCGCGCTTTGCGTTTGACTACGACGCGTTCAAGTTGGAAGTGCGGCAAGCAGAATCGTTGCGCATCAAGGCGGAAATCGATGGCCAATACGATGCGTACGGCAACCAGGCCTTGCGTTGGGTGGCGAGCACCATCGAAGAGGTGACCGGCACACTGGAGATTGACCACCCCAACAACAAATCAGGTTGGAAAAGCGACCGGTACACCCAGTACCCCATCCTCACGAGCCGAGAAGTGTCGCACGTGTATTACGATGCAGACAGGATTTGCAGAGGAGCCTACCACAGGGACGACTTTAACTACGCCGTGGATCCCTTTGTCATTGACAGCTTGGACAATTTCAAAAAGGAAGACTTGGTCTTCGAAGGGGAATTGTTGGCCGGGGGGATTGTTCCTGACCTGATCGAGCCCCTGCGCTTGATGGAGGATTACAGCTTGGGTTTCACACGTTCCACACCGGCGCAAGGATACCCGCTGTATGAAGGGCTTGGCACGGTGAAGGGCGACTTGACGTTGAATTTGGGCGGCCTTCACGGCCCGGGATCCATCGACTTCTTGACGTCGCACATGGAAGGCGAAGACAACACCTTGGTTCCGGATTCGGCGTATGGGCGGACGACGCTGTACGACAACGTCGCGAAAACAGGCCAAATCCCCCTGGTCCGTGCGGACGTGGCGGACTTTGGGTTGCACTCGTATGGGAAGCGTTTGTTCGTGCGATCCACCCCACTTGATTCACTTCAGTTCTTTGGAGATAACGTCTTCTTGGAAGGGGAACTGGAGCTGTCTGAGCCGCAGATGACGGGGCAAGGGACGTTCCATTTTGAACGCGCTGAGTTGACTTCGCTTGGATTCTTGATGAAAGAGCGGACCATCGATGCCGATGAATCTGCCTTTGAGTTGCAAGGCACAGACTTGAACGAGGTGGCCTTCGGGACAGACAACGTGTCCGCCCATGTGGATTTTGATGCCCGCCGAGGCGACTTCAAGGCCCGTGACGGTGCAACTTTGATTGACTTGCCGGCCATCCGATACCAGTGCATGATGGATGAGTTTTCATGGTTCATGGACGAGGAGCGTTTGGACTTGTTGAACACGCTCATCGATCCCTCTGCCATGACCTTCCAAGAGTTGGCGGACCGCGACCAGAGCAATTTCTTCTCGCTGCACGAGGACCAAGACGGACTGCATTTCTTGAGCCCTGCGGCCACGTACAAAGTGGACGAGGCGTATGTGGCATGCCGCGATGTGCAGTCCCTGGCGGTGGCCGATGCCGAGATCAAGCCAGGAGACGGCATGGTGACCGTGCGCCGTGATGCCGTGATGGATCCCCTTTCAGGGGCCGAAATTTTTGCCAACGACGTCACGCGCTATCACAGACTCTACGATGCCAATGTCCAAATCAACGGAAGGCTCGACTATGAGGGAGCGGCCAGCAAAACCTATGTAGATGCCATTGGCAAGGAGTGGCCCATTCGCTTGAATGAATTGGCGGTGGACACCGCCAACCGCACCTACGGACGAGGCATGGTTCGCGCCGGCGACGAGCTTTACCTCAGCCCTCAATTTGCGTTCCGGGGCCGAGTCCATTTGGAGGCCGGAAGAAAGGACCTCGAATTCGAAGGTGGGGCTCAAATGCAATTTGAATGCGACGATTTTGACAACGAGTGGGTGGAATTCATGGGGGTCATCAACCCGCAGGATGTGGCCATTCCAATCGATTCTCTCGTCACAGAAATGGGCAAGTCGCATATCGGCGTGGGATGGACGTACAACGACGGCGGCATCAAGTCCATGTATCCGACGTTCTTCACCAAAAAGCCGGTTCGTTCCGACAAATCCTTTTTTGTGCCGCGTGGTTTCCTGCGTTACGACAAGCGCAAAGACCGCTACGTGGTGACCAACGATGCCAAGTTGAAGAACAACATGCTGCCAGGAACGATGACGTACATGTCGCGAGGCGGTTGTGAAGTCTACCAGCAGGGCATGGCGCCGTTTGATTTGCTTGACAAGCACTTGCTGACGCAGTCGTTCATTGGGGACATCACCACCTCCAAAGGCCAAATGGTGTTGCGCGGCGGCATGGTGGTGGACATGCCCATGCCTGAACCCGTGTTTGAGTACCTCACCACGGTCATTCGCACCTCGGACAAGGCGAGCGGTGCGGGCTACGAAATGGGCAACTACGAGTACATGCTCAATGAACTTGTGGGCGTGGATGAGGCCATGAAGTTGATCACTTCACTCGAGTCCAACGAGCCTCCGGAGTACAAAAAGGGCGTGCCCAAGCAAGTTCGGCATGCGATGGTCTTCCACATGATGGAATGGCGCTACGATCCTTACGATCACTTTTGGGTCAGTGAAGGAGACATTTCTCTGGCCACCATGGGAGAACAAAACGTGTGGCGCACCATCCGGGGCAAGGTGGCCATCGATCGCGAGGACGGGCGCGTGTTGATTTACCTCCATTTTGGCAAGAAGCAGTGGTACTTCTTTGAATACAAGGCTTTGCAAGGCTGGATGAACCTGACCGTTCAGGAGCAGCTCGAACCGGAGCAAACGGGGTTGGCCACCTTGATTCAAGAGTTGAAAGACTCGGAAAAGGACATCAAGGAGGGGAATAAGAGATTCAAGCTTCAATTGGACAACACCCCATTGGAGAAGAAAAAATTCGTGGAGCAGTACCGCGAGTTCGACGAGTGAAGCAAGCCATGGCTTGTGGTGTACCTTGGAAAGCATGAACGCTCATCCTCTGTACCCTCGTGTGTTTCAGCCCCTTGATTTGGGCTTCATGACCTTGCCCAACCGCATTTTGATGGGCAGCATGCACACCGGGCTCGAAGAGGAGAAAGGGGGCATGGACAAACTCGCCCGCTTCTACGCGGAGCGGGCCGCAGGAGAGGCCGGATTGTTGGTGACAGGCGGAATTGCACCCAATCGCGCAGGCGTGGTGGCTTGGGGTGGCTCTCGAATGTCGTCGCACCGACATGCGTCACACCACCGTGTGATCCCCGAGGCCGTGCATGCCGAAGGCGGCAAAATCGTCATGCAGATTCTGCACGCCGGTCGCTATGCCTACACCCCGTTTTGTGTCGCGCCGAGTGCCTTGAAGGCGCCCATTGGACGATTCAAGCCCCGGGCGCTGAGTGCGCGAGGGGTGGAGCGCACCATCCGTGACTTTGTCAACTCGGCTGTCCTTGCCAGAGAGGCCGGCTACGACGGCGTGGAAGTCATGGGGTCCGAGGGGTACTTGATCAACCAATTCCTGGCGGCGGAAACCAACCTGCGCACCGACCAATGGGGTGGCGATTTTGAGCGTCGCTGCAGGTTTCCCGAGGCCATTTTGTCTCGGATGCGAGAAGCGGTGGGGAAGGACTTTTTGATCATGTACCGTTTGAGCATGCTGGATTTGGTGGCTGGCGGCTCCAACTGGGAAGAAATCGAGCGCCTGGCCCAACGCGTGGAGCACGCCGGGGCGAACATCATCAACACGGGCATCGGGTGGCATGAAGCCCGAATCCCAACCATTGCCACAATGGTGCCCCGGGGTGGATTCCGGTTTGTCACGAAGAAACTCATGGGGGCGGTCAACGTTCCCTTGATCACCACCAATCGCTTCAACGATCCGGCCACGTGTGAGGAGGCCTTGGCTGAGGGGTGTGCCGACATGATCAGCATGGCCAGGCCGTTTTTGGCCGATCCCCATTTGGTCAAAAAGGCGCGATTGTCTCGTGCCCAAGACATCAACACCTGCATTGGATGCAATCAGGCGTGCTTGGACCATGTGTTCAAGCAGAAAGTCTCTTCTTGCTTGGTCAACCCGAGGGCCTGTCACGAAGGCAATTTTCCAGCGGTTCCTCGCCCAGAGGCCTCGCAAAGGGAGGCAGAACGCGGAGGCATGGCCGGCAAACAACTCGCCGGCCGTCGGATTGCAGTGGTCGGCGGTGGCCCTGCCGGCATGAGCGCTGCGCTTGAGCGTGCCAGACTTGGGGCAGACGTGGTCTTGATTGAGCGCCAAGCTGAGCTCGGCGGTCAATTCCTTTTGGCCCAGCGAATCCCGGGGAAATTTGAGTTCAACGAGACCATTCGCTACTTCCAGACGCAATTGGCGCATCTCGGCGTTGACGTGCGACTCGGCACGGTCGCGACCACCGAGGATGTGGCCGGATTCGACGAGGTTGTGATGGCGACAGGGGTGCGTCCCCGCAGCCTTGATATTCCTGGGTCAGCTCGCCCAGAGGTGGTGAGCTATGTGGACGTCCTCAATGGCACAGTGCAGGTGGGGACGCGCATCGCCATTGTGGGTGCAGGCGGCATCGGGTTTGACGTCGCTGACTTTCTGACCCATGACGCAGACGATGCAGGGTTCATGGCGTCGTGGGGCGTGGACACCTCCTTGGAGTCACGTGGAGGCTTGGCCGCGGCCCAAAGAACAGCCAGTCAACGGGAGGTGCACATGTACCAGAGGCGTCCCGGCAAGATGGGGAAGGGGCTAGGCAAAACGACCGGTTGGATTCATCGAAACACCTTGAAGCAGCGCGGTGTCAAGCAATGGAGTGGGGTGACTTACGATCGCGTGGACGACCAAGGATTCCACGTGACCTTGGAGGACGGAACCTCGCACGTGCAGGCCGTGGATCAAGTGGTGGTGTGCGCAGGGCAAGTGTCTTTTGTGCCCAGCGATTTGTCCCACCCCAACCTGACGATCATTGGCGGGGCCAAAGATGCCAAGGGGTTGGATGCGCAGCGCGCCATCCTTGAGGGCATGGTGCCAAAGGGGTGATTCGTTTTGAGGCCACCCAGGCTTGAGTTCAAGACGCCAAATCGGATTGCAACCCTTCGACGGCTTGTGCTGCACGTGCCATGAGCGTGGCGGGGTCGTCTTCCTTGGTTTGTTGCAGTGGCGCACCCACACGCACGCGAATGGCCTTCCTTGAGGGGCCAATGAGCCATGCTCCCGATCTCAAGCGTTCCCAAGTCCCTGAGATGTGCATCGGCACGAGGGGTGCATCCGCAGCTTTGGCGAGGTGAAAGGCTCCTTTTTTGAAGGGCCTGAGGGTTCCATCTTCGCTGCGTGTGCCTTCGGGAAAGACCAAGACGCTTCGGCCTTGTTTCAACGTGTCCGTCAACTGATGGACGGCCTTCTCTGACGAGTCGCGGTTGCCTCGCTCCACGAACACCGTGCCGGCCAATTCATTGAGCTTTCCAAGCAAGGGCACCTTCCGCACGCTGGCCTTGCTCAAAAACACAATGGGTGTGGGGCTTGCGGCAAACGCGGCATTGATGTCAAGCAAGCTGGTGTGGTTGGCCACCAACACCACGCCCTGCTTTCGGTCCGCCAACGCTTGCGCCTCAGGGTGGACGTCGATGTCCAGTTTGGCGCCTAGGATGGCCTGTAGGAGCGGCCGGCTCCACATTTGTCGCCCCACACGCCACATCACCCAGTCGCCATTGTGTGCGCTGAGGGCCATGGCGATCAATCCGGTGATGCTGCACACGGCGGTGTGGAGGATGGCCAGCAGCGTTTTCAGTGGGGCAAGAATCCAGCCTGCGATGTTCATGAGATGGAATTGTTCGTCAGTTCTTTCCATTCGCCTGTGCCCAAATCGCCGAGTTCCCAATCGCCCATGGCCACGCGGATGAGTCGCAGCGTGGGGAGGCCAACGGCTGCTGTCATGCGCCGAACTTGCCTGTTTTTGCCCTCGTACAGGGTCAATTCCAACCAAGAATCAGGCACGGACTTTCGAACCCGAATGGGAGGAGTCCGCGGCGGCCACGATGGGGTGATGGTGCGCGCCGTGCACCCCTGTGTGGTGAACGATTTGCCTTTGATTTGAAGGGTCATCGGCGCTTGCAATTGCGCCAATTGTTCAGGAGACGCCTTGCCCTCCACTTGAACGTGGTAGGTGCGGGCATGGCCTTCCTTGGGGTCGAGCAACCGGGTCTTGAGGCGGTTGTTGTTGGTGAACAGCAACAATCCTTCGCTGTCGGCATCCAGACGTCCAATCGAGTACACATCTGAGGGGAAGGGCAAGCCCAAACTTCCCCAGCCAAGCCTGTTTCCTTCGTCGGAGTGTTGACTCAGGATGCCAAATGGCTTGTTCAGCATGTACAGTTGATGGGACACGTCGGGCAGAATGACTGTGGATGGGACAGGCTGCGAAGCTAACGGAGAAACGGCGAGGAGGTGTCGTACTTTTGGGGTTCGGTTGACTCTGCCGCCTCACTTGTGGGGAGGAAAGTCCGGACAACATAGGGAGCCACACTTTTTGAAAGGAAAGGCGCGTTCAACGGAACGTGACAGACAGTGCCACAGAGATTCAAACCGCCGATGGCCTTCGGGCACAGGCAAGGCTGAAAAGGTGAGGTAAGAGCTCACCAGCGTAAGGGTGACCTTGCGGCTTGGGTAAACCTTGTGGGTTGCAAGACCATGTAAACTGGCGTTCGAAGGCGTCCCGCTTGAGCCAGAGGGTAGGTCGCGTCAGATCAATGGCAGAGCCCTTCGGGGAACAGAATCCGGCTTACACCGTGTTTTGAAGGGAGGTGCGGAGACGCATCTCCCTTCTCCATTTTGCAACCGTATGAATTGAATTTGTTTTTGCAATTGTGGTGCATGAATTGAGATGTCTATTTTTGTCTCATCTCAGGAATTGCGCCTGAATTACCTCTCCAAACATTGCATTTGAAATGGCAAAAATTGATTTGACTGCCAAAGAAGCGGCTTCGTTGAAGTTGCACTTCCAAAAAGAGCACCTTCGTTTGACCACGGCATTGGACCATGTTGAAACGATGCTGGCCAAACTCGGTGCGCCCGCAAAAACCTCGACGGAGCCGACCAAGAAGGGCAACACGCTGACGGCCAAGGGGGTGCCCGCCAAAAAGCGCGGTCCCAAAAGCATTTGGGGTGCCTTCATCCAGAAGCGATTGCGTGCCCGAAATCGACCCATGAGCTACGATGAGTTGATTGCCGATGCGATGTCGATTCACAAGATTCCTGAAGCGCGTCTCAAGTCCGCGAAAGCGAGCATTCTGAATTCGGCGTTCCGACTGCGCACCGTTCACGGAAAAATCACGACCGTGGGACGCGCCGGAAAAAAGGACAAAATGGTGGTGTTGACCAAGTGGTTGGAGGCCGACGGGCAGTTGAAGCCTGAATATGGCAAGGCCTTCAAGGCGGCGATGGGTGGAAAGGCGCAACGCGTCGACATGGCTTCCATTCCGGTCAGAGCCTACGAAGAGGACTGATGGAAGTCTTCCATGACGGACAACAAAAAAGGCGCCCTTCGGCGCCTTTTTCGTGCATCAGGTCCGACTCAACCCAAGAAGGGGTAGCGGTAGTCCGTGGGAGAGACCAAGGCTTCCTTGATGGTGCGAGGGCTCACCCAACGAAGCAAGTTCAGGTAGGATCCTGCCTTGTCGTTGGTTCCCGATCCACGGGCGCCACCAAAGGGCTGCTGGCCCACGACGGCACCGGTGGGTTTGTCGTTGAGGTAGAAGTTGCCTGCGGCATTCTCCAGTTTTTTGGAGGCGAGGTCCAAGGCGTAGCGATCTTGGGAGAACACAGCGCCTGTGAGCGCGTACTCCGAAGTGGAGTCCACCAAGTCGAGCACGTCTTCGAATGCGTTTTCGGTGCTGTCGTCGTAGACGTACACCGTGAGCACAGGGCCAAAGATTTCCTCCACCATGCTCTTGAAATGGGGGTTCGACGTCTCAATGACTGTGGGTTCCACGAAGTACCCCACGCTGTCGTCGCATCCGCCACCCGCGATGACCTCCGCATCTGAAGCGGCCTTGGCGTAGTCGATGTAGCCCTTGATTTTGTCAAAGGCGCGGCGGTCGATCACCGCATTGATGAAGTTCCCGAAGTCCTCGGGCGACCCCATGCGAAGGGTGGCGAGCTCCGCCTGCATTTCGGCCTTGATGGCTGGCCAAAGTGAGGCCGGCATGTACGCGCGAGAGGCGGCACTGCACTTTTGGCCTTGGAACTCAAACGCCCCGCGGATCAATCCCGTCACCACGGCACTGACGTTGGCACTTGGGTGGGCCACCACGAAGTCCTTGCCGCCCGTTTCACCCACAATGCGCGGGTAGCTGCGGTACATCTCCAAATTCTCGCCGATGGTCTTCCAGAGGTGGCGGAACACGCCGGTCGATCCAGTGAAGTGCAATCCCGCGAATTCGCGGTGCTTGAAGACCACGTTGCCTGCCACAGGGCCGTCGCATGTCACCATGTTGATGACGCCATCGGGCAAGCCAGCCTCCTGGAAAATCTCCATGATGACCTGGGCGCTGTAGACCTGGGTGTCGGAGGGCTTCCACACCACCACGTTGCCCATCAAGGCCGCCACGGCGGGGAGGTTGCCGGAAATGGCTGTGAAGTTGAAGGGGGTGATGGCAAAGACAAATCCTTCCAGTGGACGGTACTCCAACCGGTTCCAAATGCCGTCGGCAGATTCGGGCTGTTGGGCGTGAATCTCTTGGGCGTAGTAAGCGTTGAAGCGCAGGAAGTCGGCAAACTCACAGGCCGCGTCGATTTCAGCCTGGAAGCAGTTCTTGCCTTGCGACAACATTGTGGCGGCATTGATCTTGGCCCGGAAAGGACCTGCAATGAGGTCGGCTGCCTTGAGGAACACGGCAGCGCGGTGTTCCCACCCCAAGTTGGCCCAAGACTTGCGGGCCTCCAACGCGGCATCAATGGCTTGGGTCACATGGGCCTCGGTGCCGTAGCTGAAGTGTCCCAACACTTTGCCGTGTTCGTGGGGTGGCGTCATGGTGCGCTTGTCGTCGGTCGTGACGCGCTCTGCGCCCAAGTACATCGGGACCTCAATGGGAGGTTGGTTGTACATGGTTTGGTATGCCGCCTGAAGGGCTTCCCGTTCAGGTGTTCCCGGTGCGTAGCTGAGCACGGGTTCGTTGATGGGGTAGGGTACGTTGAAAGTTCCGTGGGCCATTGTGAATGATTTGAGGCCCAAAACTACGGCGCTTCCCGTCCTCGCCCCGTCCTTCGTTTTACACAACGAAGCTCCAGTTCATGTCAGCCTTTTTCCGTTTTCTCGCGCCGGACCTGCATTGCAGATCACACACGTCCATGGTCACATTGGGTTTGTGGCTCGTGGTGGCCTTCACCTGGTTGCCTCGCCAAGCCTGGGGTCAGCGAGATGTGTCGCCAGAAGAAGTGAGGGCGGAGGCCATGCAGGCGTTTGAGCAAGAGGAATGGGAATTGGCGCACCGCAGAATGGCGGAACTGCTCAGTTTGGACGGCACGGATGTGTTTCTGCAAATGCGTTACGCGGCGACCTTGTTGCACGACGTGCGGACGAGAGACGAGGGCATCCAGCGTTTGGCGTCGCTCGCCGACGCGGGAAACCTTCAGGGGGAAGGTTGGTACTGGTGGGGACGGGCATGGATGCTACAGGGAGAGCCGCAATTGGCGGAAACGGCGCTGCTGAAGGCCTTGGACGAGGCGGACAAAAAGTCGTCCTGGCGCGACGCATGTTCGTTGGCCCTCGCCCAATCTCGGGAAATGCCTCTGGCCTTTGCCGAGCGGCAGGCCCTTCAAAAGTTGGACGCGGTGAGCGTCCCAGTGACGTCCTTCCACCGATACATCCAATGGGAGAGACAAGGCGTCCGGATCATGCTCGCGCCCCAGCAAGTGCACTCCAAACTCGACAAGAAGTCAGGGTTGTCTGCACCGGTGACGTTCTGGCGGGGAGAAAAGGAACTGTTTTGCCACAGCTTGGGGGCCAAAGGGGCACAAGGCCTGGACATATGCATCGCCACCTTGGACGAGGAAGGGGCATTCTCAGAAAGGACCGTCCTTCCGGGCCATGTCAACTCGCCCTACGACGACATCAATCCCGTGTGGGACCCTTCCACCCAATGCCTCGTGTTTGCGAGCAACCGTCCGGGAACGGTGGGGGGATTTGACCTGTTCCAAACCTGTCGTCAAGAAGGCGCTTGGAGCACGCCCACTTCGCTGGGACCCATGTTCAATTCGGTGCACGACGACTTGGCATACTACGCGCCTTTTGGCGAGGCCTCGGGATGGTTGGTGACCGGCAGGCAGGGGGAGTACGGCGGCGTGGAAGTTTGGGAAGTGGCGCTCGATGGCGATCCGTGGATTCCAGTCAACTTGAACACCCAATGGGCGGTCTCGGGGGAGGTCGTTCCAGGCACGATGACCCTCGCCGATGCCCAAACGAACGAGCCCCTTGCCGTGGTCAGGTTGGAGCAGGAGAGGGGACAATGGAATGTGGTGGTCGGCGCGGGACAGGTTCTGCGGTACAGCTTTGAGACGCCGGATGGAAACATCGTGGAAGGCACGTATGCCGTGCCTCAAGCGGACGCCCCCTCTTCGGTGACCCAATCCATGGTCATGACCACGGTGGATGGAGCGCCATTCTTGGACGCACGTCCGTTGACGCAAGAAGCCGTCCCCAATCCCGATTTGGCCTGGGGGTGGGACTTGGTGCTCGACCAAATCCATGAAGTGGAGGTCGAAGCATGGGAGCCGCAGGAAGAGATCGCTCCAGAAGCTCCGGTGGTGCAAGCTGAACCCGAGCGACGGGTGGTTCAGTTTCAGTCCTATCCGTGGTGGACGGACGTTCAAAAAGAGGAGCGCGCGATTGCTGCAAGTGTTTTGTCCAAGCATGTGGCTCCGCAGGAGCTGGATGTGCCCCAACCCCAAGACTTCGATGCGCTTCCCCAGTACCAAACGGCGCTTGAACAAGCCCAACAGGACGTGATGTCAGAGGCTGTGGCGTCGGTGCTTTCGGTGGCGGCCAAAGAGGTGATTTTGGAGGAAACACCGTGGGAGGAAGCGCTGGCCATGGCCATGAATCGCGCCTCGACGCTTTGGCCGTTGGGCTCCATCAACTTGGAAGAAGTGGCGCGCAAAGCCAAGCGCGCATGGGCCCGGTCCGGCACCTTGTACGACCAGGGGGCGCTGCCGGAGGTTCGCGACAAACGCGGCCTTGTCGGGGACGGTCAGTGGATTGAAGACGCTTGGAACGATGGCCGTGTCGCCAAGCTCTCCGAGGATTGGCGGAGCATGGCGCAATTGCAGCCTCAATCGGTGAAATTGGCTTGGTGTTTGGCCCACGACCCCGAGGTGGTCTCCTCGTGGGAAGCGCACTGGTTCAGCCCCGAAGTCTGGGACGAAGACGCGCTTCGCAGTGCTTTGACATCAGAAACGGCCACCGCGCCGATGTCCGAACTCGACGACATCCGCACAAGGCTGTCCATGATTGAGATGATGGAGCCCAGTGCACATTGGAGCGAAGCAGATCAAGCGCAGACCATTCGTGCATGGAAAGGCCTCGCCGTCACGGCCGCTGCTCAGCAGGGTGATGCCGATGAAGCCATTGGACGGCAGGGTACGTCTGAGACCACTACGCAGGCATCCGTGGCTGAGAATGTCACCTCCAAAGTTGAAGCCACTTCGGCAGATTCAGAGGCTGTCTCGACTTCAGAATCAGATGCGGGCGATGCGATGGAGGAATCGCTGGATGCGGAGTGGCGGGGTTTGTGGTTGGACCTCCAAATGCGTTTGTCACCATCAGATGAGGGTGCTGCAGGTGCCGATACGCCTGCGTCACAAGGCGCGTTTTCTTGGCAAGCTTCTTTGGCATCGTGGATGGCGTCGCGGTTGGAAGAAGACGGAGCGCTGTCGCCTCGCGTGATGTTGCGTGATGTGATTCAACATTTCGAGAAACCTCACGATGAGAATGCTTCAGATGGGGCCGCATCGGAAGTGGAGCGCGCCCGTTCATTCCATGCGGAGGTAGTCTGGGAAGTGGCCAAGAAGGAGATGCTAGAGACGCTTCTTGAACAGGGCGAAGCCATCTCAAATGCCGAGGAGGCACGTCAAGGATTAGAGGCGGCGTGGGTGTTGTCTTCTTGGGCGTACAACTCCGATTGGAAAGATCGCTCTCCGGAGCAGGTTCAGGCACTTCTTCCAGCATGGCCACAGTCGGTGCAGCACAAGCTCGAAAACCTCCGCATTCAATGGGCACAACGGACGCAGCGCGAACCTGCGGCCGCAAACACGGCGTCGCCCTCAATCGAGGCGCCCGCGGACTCTGACGATGTGGAAGACAGTTTACAGCCCGAGGTGACCCGGGCAGAGGCTGAAACGTCCAATGTGGTTGCTGCGCCTGAGCCGGGCCAACCAGAAGGCCAGATCTCGACAGAATCGAGCGACCGGCCATCCCAGTTACCCTTGGGTGCCAAAGGGGTGCACATGGGGTGGTTTCGCAACAATCCGCAGGTTCAATCGCTGCCGAAGGGAACCGCGCTGGATGCGCAGGAAGGGACCAATGGCCTGAAGCGCTGGGTGCTTGTCATGCCAGAAAATGCATCCGTAGCTGAGGTGCAGTCCATCGAGAACTGGTTGATGCAGCAGGGCATTGTGGACGCCTATGAGGTGTATCGCGGTGTGAACGGTTGGTCCACGACCAAGCCTTCTTCGGATGATGTGGTTTTGAACGAGGGCCAAACGACCGACCCAACCTCGTCCACTCTCTCACCATCGCCGCAAACCCCAACAGAGGACGAGAACAACACTGCGAAGGGGGAAAACGCCGACGCCACAGAGAGAGGATCAAATGCGGCCGGTGCATCTGAGGCTCAAAATGCATCCAACGCCTCGAAGGGAGGTGCCGCCTATGCATCCCCAGAAGAGGGTCCCAACGCGGTTTGGGGGTCGGACGACATGTGGTCGCATGGTGCACCTGTGGCTTTGGGCAATCTGCGTGGGACGTGGTACGCCGTGCAGGTGGGGGCGTTCCGTGGAACACCGGAGAAGGAGTGGATTGAACAAGCCGGTGAAAGACTCATATACGAGCCGTTCCCTGACGGATTGGCCAGGTGGTATGCAGGGGTGCGTCAAGACATGCAGGCTTCCACGTCTCGCAAGGACGAACTGCAGGAATTCGACGCTTTTGCCGATGCATTTGTGGTGCGATTGCGCGATGGAGTGAGAGAGGTGGTGACGCCTGAAGAGGTGAGACGGGAGGAAGACGCCTTAGCTGCATCGCAAGCGCAGGTCCAAGGCCAAGCAGCCCAAGACAAAGGGGCACCTGCCACGACTCCGGATCTTGAGCCAGAAACCTCGGAGCCAAAGGAGTCCCAAGACGCAGAACCAGCCGTGACCGCATCTTCGGCTTCAGAGAAGAATGCTGAATCGGAGAGGTTGGATGAAGAATCCGAGACTTTGGAACGGGTGGAGACCCAAGCTTCGCCAGCCTTGGTGGCGTCAAACGTGGTGAACGCCGGAGAAACCGCAACATGGCATGTGGACATCGCCAAATACTACGGCACCGTCCCGTCCAAAGATGTGGCGTCGCTCCTTTTCAAAGCTGCGGATTGGGGGGTTCGCAGCGTTCAACTGTTTGGGCAGACGACCTATTTCACACGATCCATGGACGATCTTGGGGATGCGGAGCGCCTTTTGGCGGCCATCCGGTCAGAGGGATTCACGAACGCAACCTTGGTGCAGGAGTGAGCGTCAGTCAAAGTGAAAGAGAGCAACGTGATGAACATGAGAAAGAAAGAGCGCGCAGGATTCAAGTGGTTGGCCATGGGATGGATGGCATGGGCCACGAGCGTCGCAGCCCAAACCCCGGTCCTCAACGAGTTGATGGCGTCCAACGACTTGGCGCACTACGACGAATTCTTCGAATTCGACGATTGGGTGGAGTTGTACAACCCCGGAGGCTTGCTTCAGTTGGCGGGCCATCACCTCAGCGACGACCCTGACAACCTCACCAAGTACACGATTCCTGACACGGATCCTGGCACGACGTTCCTCACGCCAGGCGACCACATGGTCATTTGGTTGGACAAGGACAGCGCCCAAGGCGTGCTTCATGCCAACTTCAAACTGAGCTCAGAAAATGAGGGGCTGTGGTTCACCGCGCCAGACGGGGTCACCGTGTTGGATTCCATCGTGTATCCGCCGCAGCAAACCGACATCAGTTACGGACGTTCCTGTGACGGGTGCGAAACGTGGGAGTACTTCAACGTGCCCACACCTGAGGCGACAAACGCCCAAATCCCGGTGCCCACGCCGTTTCTCTACATCAACGAAGTGCTGTTGGAGAACACCGGCGTGCTTGTCGACGAGTCCTTTGAGGCGGAACCGTGGCTCGAGATTTACAACCCCAATGCCGAGCAAGTGAATTTGGGCGGATACACGGTGGCCGTGCAAGGGGGGGCGTCGTACACGCTGCCGCTGGACAACCCTGTCGAGACCACCATCGAAGGCGAGGGGTTCTTGTTGCTTTGGATGGATGGCGAGCCTGAAGAGGGTGGACATCACCTCGACTTTGTTCCTGCCATTGAAAACCAAACCATCTGGCTCATTGGCCAAGACATGGTGATTGCCGACGAATACGAAGTCCAAGCGTCGTTTGCGAATGTGTCATACGGCCGGCAATTTGACGGTGCGGCGAACTCGGTGTTTTTTGACATCCCCACGCCAAGGGTGACCAATTCTCTCGTGGTCATCCCCCCGGCAGCTGTGGTCATCAACGAGTGTTTGACCTTCAACACCAATGGACTGGTGGACGAGATCGGGGAGTTGGAAGATTGGGTGGAAATCCACAACCCCACGACAGCTCCTGTGGACCTCTCGGGATATTACATCACGGACCGGCTGAACAACCCCACCAAGTGGCGCGTCCCACTCGATGCCGGCTCAGAGGCGGTCATCGCACCTGACGGCTATTTGTTGCTGTGGGCCGACGACGACACAGATCAAGGGTGGAACCACATGGGATTTCGATTGAACAACAACGGGGAAGCGCTGGTGCTTCGCTCGCCGGATGGCTTTTCGATTGCGGACAGTGTGCACTTTGGCGTCAGTCAGCCGGACTTCTCCTATGCACGCATTCCCAATGCATCTGGGCCCTTCGAGTGGGTTGCTGACCCCACGCCCATCGCGTGCAACGACTGCACGGATGCTGTGGCCACGTTGAACCCTTTCGCTGGGCGATTGATGCAAGGGCCCAATCCCGTGCGCGCCGGACAGGCCGTTTGGCTTGACGCATCGGCCCAAGTGTGGTCGGTAGAAGGGAAGAGGGTGGCGGAATTGGACCAAGGTTGGAACGCTTGGCCGCAAGGGCTGAGCGGGGTGTACATGATCATCGACGCCAAAGGCCGCGCGGAGCGAATCGTGGTGGTCGCCAACTGACTGTTTTTCACAGCCCAAAGAGGTTGGTTTTCCGGGCTCCTTTGTGTACTTTTGCGCCCCATTCATCTTTGGCAGGGCAAAGAGAGTATCACTCCGCGGCGCCCCCTGCAGCGACGCACAACACACAGGTGACGCATGAACGACGCCACCCAACAGCCTGAAGACGCCAACTTGGAGAACCAAGAGGCCAAGGCACCCGAGGCAGCTGAACAAGCTGCAGAAGATGCTGCAGAAGCAGCTCCCGAAACCCCTTCTGAACCTGCAACCGAGGAAGCGCCCGCTGCTGAAGCGCCTGCTTCCGAAGCTCCCGCTGCTGAAGCGCCTGCTGCCGAAGAGCCCGCTG
>NYSX01000100.1 GCA_002683345.1 Flavobacteriales bacterium | reverse complement strand
GTTCTTGGGGAGCTTTTGGGGCCGGCGATGTACTGCTCGGGGTGGCCAGTTGGCGCACCGGCGATTCAGACGAGGCATGGTTGGACCTGCTTTACGTGTCGCCAACGTGTCAGAGTCTTGGCGTGGGGGGTGTCTTGCTGGGTTGGATCGAAGACGAAGCGCTGCAATTGGGGTTCAAGACCATCGCAACCCAAGCCAGTCTGCACCTGCAGCCGTTGCTTCGCGCTCGGGGATACATCTCGCTGGAAATGCGCCTGCCCGTGGTGCGCGGACAGGCCTTGCCTTGCGCTTGGATGCAGAAGGTCTTGCCTAGACGTGGCATCATCAACGCGGATTTGCGACATTTGCGGCCGCATGTCCAAGATTCTCTACACCCTTACGGATGAGGCGCCTGCACTGGCGACCTACAGCTTTCTTCCCATTGTCCAGGCCTTTGCTGCCAAAGCAGGCGTGGCGGTGGAAACCAGAGACATTTCGTTGAGCGGCCGCATTTTGGCCGCCATGTCTGACGTTTTGCCGAGCGACCAAGCTGCGCACGACGCGCTGGCCGAATTGGGCGCCTTGGCCAAAACCCCCGACGCGAACATTGTCAAGCTCCCCAACATCAGTGCGTCGATTCCTCAATTGAAGGCGGCCATTGCCGAGTTGCAGGGGCTTGGATTTGACCTTCCGAACTATCCGGACGAACCTGCCAACGAGGCAGAGAAGGACCTCAAAGCGCGCTACGACAAGGTCAAAGGTTCCGCCGTAAACCCCGTGTTGCGGGAAGGCAACAGCGACCGCCGTGCGCCGAAGGCCGTCAAATCTTACGCCCAAAAGCACCCCCACCGCATGGGCGCCTGGTCTTCAGACAGCTTGGCCCGTGTGGCCAGCATGCCCGAAGGCGACTTTTACGGATCGGAAAAGAGTGTGACGGTGGCGGACGCCACGACAGTGGACCTCGTCCACGTGGGCGAAAACGGAGAACGGACCGTGCTGAAAGGCGGACTCGCGTTGCAAGCCGGTGAGATCATCGACTGCGCAGCCCTGTCCATGGACAAGCTCGAAGCGTTTTTGGCCGCAGAAATCGACCGCGTCAAGTCAGACGGTGCGTTGTTCTCCCTTCACATGAAGGCGACCATGATGAAGGTCTCGGACCCCATCTTGTTTGGGGCCGCGGTTCGCGCCTTCTTCAAGCCCGTGCTGGAAAAGCACGGCGCGGCGTTGGACGCCGCCGGTGTGGACTTCAACAACGGGTTTGGCGACCTGGTGGCCAAACTCGAGACCATGGAAGACCGTGTCGCCATCGAGGCGACCATCGCGGAGACCATGGCGATGCGCCCCGATTTGGCCATGGTGAACTCCGACAAGGGCATCACCAACCTCCACGTGCCTTCTGACGTCATCATCGACGCGTCCATGCCTGCCATGATCCGCGAGGGCGGCAAGATGTGGAACGCCCAAGGGGCAACGCAAGATGCTGTGGCGGTCATTCCGGACCGCTCTTACGCTGGCGTGTATCAAGCGACCATTGATTTCTGCAAGGCCAACGGCGCGTTGGATCCCGCCACCATGGGCAGTGTGCCCAACGTGGGACTCATGGCCCAAAAGGCCGAGGAGTACGGCTCCCACGACAAGACGTTCCAAATGGCGGCCGCCGGCCGCGTGGAAGTCGTCACCACCGGCGGTGACGTGTTGATGCACCAGGACGTTTCCGAAGGGGACGTGTTCCGCATGTGCCAAGTCAAGGACGCCCCCATCCAAGACTGGGTGAAGTTGGCCGTGACACGTGCACGCGCCACCGGCGATCCCGCCGTGTTCTGGCTCGACGCCAACCGCGCCCACGACGCCCAGCTCATCGCCAAGGTGGAAGCGTACCTCCCGCAACACGACACGGATGGGTTGGAATTGCACATCCTCGCCCCCACCGAAGCGACCACCTTCTCACTGGAACGCATCGTGAAAGGCTTGAACACCATTTCGGTGACAGGCAATGTGTTGCGTGACTATTTGACAGACCTCTTCCCCATCCTTGAGGTGGGAACCTCGGCCAAAATGCTGAGCATCGTGCCCCTGATGAACGGCGGGGGCTTGTTCGAGACCGGCGCGGGAGGCTCTGCCCCCAAGCACGTGCAGCAGCTCGTCAGTGAAAACTACTTGCGCTGGGACAGCCTCGGCGAGTTCATGGCCTTGGTCCCCAGCTTGGAGCACATCGCCTCGAGCACGGACAATGCGCAGGCGCAAGTGTTGGCCGACGCCTTGGACGACGCGACGACCCGGTTCTTGGACGAGGACAAAAGCCCGACCCGACGCCTCGGCGGCATCGACAACCGGGGCTCCCACTTCTACTTGGCGTTGTTTTGGGCTGAAGCCCTTGCAGCACAAACCCAAGAGCCCGCCCTCGCAGACGCCGCAAAGCCTTTCGCCGAAGCGCTTCGGTCACACGAATCGGCCATTGTGGAGGAATTGATTGCCGTGCAGGGAAGCAGCGTGGACCTGGGCGGATACTATCGTCCCGATGCAGACAAGTGCAGCGCCGTCATGCGTCCGTCGCAGACCTTCAACGCGGCGTTGGCTGGCTGGCAGTAAGTATCGCCTCCATCCGGGCGCGCTCTTTCGCGACCAAATCCTGGAGCAACACCCCACTTCCGGGGCCCTTTTTGGCTGCGCGTACAGCGGCGAGCAAGGCCATCCAGTCCACCTCCTCTCGGGCGGGAACGGTGCCCTCATGGGCTTTGTTGACCAACGTGGACGTAAGCTTGAGGAAGGCAGTCATGTAATCCGTCTGGACCTTGGACATGAGGTGACCCAATTGCGCCACGCTGTCTGGGTCCAAGGTGGTGGCCATGGCGTTTCGGCAGCGGCGGATGTTCTCGACATGGCCCAAAACGAGGGCTTCGAGGTCGGCGCCGTGCGGCAGCGTTTGGGGAATGGGTGCAGGCTGTCCCAAGGCGGGAACGCCGAGGGTTTGGGCCACATCGCTCAACTGAACACACTTCTCCACCCGGCCTTCCGCCAACTTGGGAATGACCGCGCTGCGCAAGAAGTGATCCCGCACTTTGAAGACCGCCTGGTCCAATGCATCTGTGATGGCATCCGTGGTCGCGGTGTCATCCAAACTGAGCAGGGCGAGTGCTTTTGAGCGTTCCATTCACACAAGTTACATGACAACGGGCAGAAGACACACACGTCCGTGCGGGCTCACTTCTTAAATTCGTGGGTGAAACGGGGCATTCTTCTCCCCGTCCGCGTCATCTCAGAACGAATGAAACAACCCATGATTTGGACCCTTTGCACCGCTGCTTTGTTGACCCTCGGCTGCGGAAACGGTGATGCTCCGGCATCGAAGAAAGCGACAACGAAAGCGATTAACACCGAAGCGCCTGCTCCTGCAGCACAACCCGATGTGACGGTCTCTGCCAAATGGAAGAGCGGTGTCAACGAGGCCAACGACGGAGACAAGGTGGGCAAAGTGCGCTTGCACGGCAGCATGCCAGCGGGCAACGGAACCATGCTGTACCTCTACGAAACGGAGGGCCGCAATGTGACCTTGATGGACAGCACGAAAGTGATGAACCAAGCCTTCGACTTTGGCCGTGTGGAAGTGCATCGCGGCTTCTACAAACTCCAAGGAAGCGACGCCAAGAACAACTGTCAGTTTGTGATGAACCCCGACGAGGCCGACTTGAACCTCGTGTTCCGCTCCAAGCAAATGACCAGCGGGAAAAGCGCCCCTGCCAGCGCTGAAAACCGGGCATGGTTCACGTACGAGAACTTCAGCCGCGTCAACAACAACCAAATCCGAAACCTCCGCAAGCAGCTCAAGGACAGCCCCTTCCGCGCCCAAGTGGAAAAGCAGATTTCTGACAAGGAAATGGAGCTTGTCGCCAAGCAACACGAGTTGATGGACGCCAACCCGGACACGTATCTGGCCAAATTTTTGGGCTGGAAAAACCCCAAGTACCCCGGGTCCCAAGGCAACTTCTTCGACGACATCGACCCCATGGACAACAGCCTGATTCGCAGCATGGCGATCAGCGACCGCATCCAAGGGTTCATGGTGGCGTACAGCAAGGGCAACGACCCCGGTTTCCTCGCGTGCATCGACATGGTGAAGGCCCATTTTGAGCCCAACCCTGCCACACTCGAGAGTGCCTTGTACTCGATGCTCGAAGGGTTCTACAACACGGGCAAGGAGCACATCTGCCAGTACATCCTCGACAACTACATCTACGACGAAGACTGCGGTGCTGACCTGAGCGATGTCATTCGTCAGCGCGCCCAAGGCATCATCAACCTTCAAGTGGGCAAGACGCCCCCCAACTTCACCATGAACAAGTGGGATGGCGGAACGCTCGACTTGATGCAAACCGCCAAGGCCAACAAGTACACGCTTGTGATGTTCTGGGCGTCGTGGTGCCACAAGTGCGAGCAGGAAATCCCGGTGTTGATCCCGGTATACGCCAAGTATCAGAACCGTGGATTCGAAGCCATCGGCGTCAGCTTGGACCAAGCGCGCTCCACGTGGGTGGGCGTCATTGAGCAACGCGGCATGCAATACCCCAACGTCAGCCAATTGCAGGGTTGGGACTCGCCGATTGTGAAGGACTACAAGATCACCTCCACCCCCACGTACTTCCTGTTGGACAGCGAAGGAAAAATTGTGCTGAAGCCCAAGCGCATCTACGAGGTGGACGCCTTCCTTGCGAAGAACCTGTAAGCCTTCTCAGGAGGCATAAACGAGGTGGGCCTTCCGGGCCCTCCTCTTTTTTTTGCGTTCACTTGGCGGTTTTGGCCGCCTTGGCTTTTTTCCGCTTGGCTTCCTCCTTCTGTGACTTGAGCCACTCCTCATGGGTGCTCAAAATCATGCCATCCACCAACCCCACCTTGGGCACCAGCATGTGCGAGGCGCCAGCCATGGCCATGATCTTCAGGTAAATGTTGGCTGCGGGCACAATGACATCGGCCCGGTCTGGCTTGAGGTGGTATTGACGTCGACGTTCCTCCACGCTCAAACGCTCCAATTCGGCAGCCACCTTGCGCAACTTGCCCTCGGGGATGGCCTCGTCGCGGGGCGTCAAAGCCAGCCGCTGAAGGCGGTTGGCGTTGCCGCCTGTCCCAATGGCGTACAGCGGTCTTTCTTCTGATTTCAGTTCAGTCACGTACGCTTCGACGGCAGCCCATTCTCCATCGGGAATGCGGCCTGCCAGCTGTCGCACCGTTCCAAGTTGGAAGCTCTTGCCCTTGACGCGTCGCCCCTCTCGAATGAGTGTCAATTCCGTGCTCCCTCCCCCCACATCGATGTACAAGTAGTCCTTGCGTTCGTCCATCGTGGCTTGGGCGAAATTGCCAAAAATCAACTCAGCTTCTCGGTCTCCCGTGATGGGTTCAATGTCGATGTTGGCCGCCTTCTTGACCTTTTTGATTACCGACTTGACGTTGCTCGCCTCCCGCATGGCGCTGGTGGCATAGGCGTGAAACCACTCCACCCCGTGCACATCCATGAGGTACCAAAACGCCTTCATGGTCTTCACCAAGTGCTTGATCTTCTCCTCGGAAATGGCCCCGTCGCTGAACACATCGGCGCCCAGGCGCACAGGAACGCGGTAGAAACTGAGCTTGTCAACCGACTTGCGCCCCTCTTCTCCCTCGTCCACGCGCGCAATCAGCAACCTGACGGCGTTCGACCCGATGTCAATGGCTCCAAACTTCAATCTGATCTGCCTTTCAGCTCAAGGTACAAGTCCTGTTGGGCTTGTACAAGTGGGGCCACGTCTTCAGACGTCACCCAGGCATTGGTGCCGTCCGGCTGAATGACCCGGGCATGGGTGTTGTCGTCCCACATCCGCTCAAAATGCACGCGCAGGTCGTTCGCGATATCTGCGTCCAACACAGGTGCGGTGACCTCCACCCTCCGGTCCAGGTTGCGCGTCATCCAATCGGCACTGCTCAAGTAGGTCAGGGGCTTTCCCCCGTTGCAAAACCGCATGAACCGGGAATGCTCGAGGAACCGGCCGACAATCGAGCGAACCTCAATGTTCTCGCTCAACCCTGGAACCCCGGGGCGGAGCGCGCAAATGCCGCGCACGACCATGCGCACCTTCACGCCTGCTTGACTTGCCGCGTAGAGCTTTTCGATCATGCCCACGTCCACAATGTTGTTGAGCTTGAGGTCCATCCACGCTTCCTTGCCTGCTTCGGCGCGGGCGATTTCGTCGTCAATGAGCTTGGTGAACCGTCGGCGGGTGGAGAACGGACTGACGAAGAGGTTGCGGTAGACCTTCCGCTCGAAGCTGTTCTCGAAGAAGTCAAACAACTTGGCCAACTCCCCGGTGATCTTGGGGTTGGCCGTGAACAGACTCAAATCCTCGTAGATGCCGGCATTGCGTTCGTGGAAGTTGCCCGTGCCCACATGTCCGAAGCGCCTGACTTTTCCCTTTTGGCGACGTGTCACCAAAATGATTTTGCAGTGCACCTTCAGGTTGGGAATGCCGATGCGTACGATGGCACCTGCCTCCTGCAACATGTTGGCCACCTTCAGGTTGTGCTTCTCGTCAAAGCGTGCCGCGAGCTCCACAATGACTTCGACGCGCTTGCCGTTCCGCGCCGCATTGACAAGGGCGTTGATGACCTGGCTGTTCTTGGCAACGCGGTACAAATTGATTTGAATCGTCGTCACATGGGGGTCAATGGCCGCCTCCCGCAAAAAGTCCACCACGTGGACAAACTTGTGATACGGGCAGTGCACCAACACATCTCCCTCCTCGATGGCACGCATCACGCTCGGTGCATTTCGAAGCCAGGGATGGGTGATGGGCGGTTGCGCGGGGTACACGAGGTCCGCACGTCCAAAGTCCGGGAACCCCATCAAGTCCCTTCGGTTGTGATACCGGTCTCCCGCCACGACACTCGCTGCAGACGGCACCTTCATCTTCTTCAACAACCCTGCGAGCATGTCTTCCGGCATGTCGCGGTCGTGAATGAGGCGCACGTATTCGCCCTGCTTGCGCTTTTTCAAGCCCCGCTCCACGCGGTTCATCATCGAACGCGCCACGTCGTCGTCCATGTCCAAATCGGCGTCGCGCGTGGCCTTCAAGGCGTAGGCTTCCACGCTTGCGGCCTCAAAGAGCCTGAAGATTTTGGGCAAGGCATGCCGGATGACGTCTTCCAAAAACATGACCCGCTGCGCACCTACTCGCTCGGGCAGGGTCAGGAATCGGTCCAAGTGCCGCGGGATGTGGATGACCGCCAACTTCTCCTTGTCCTCTTCGAAAGTCAACCGCACCGCGAGGTAGCCGTCTCCGTCAATCAGCTGGGGCATTTTGACCTTGCGGCCCAGCATGATCGGCACCAATTCAGGTCGCACGGCGCGCCGGAAATACGCCGACACAAATTCCGCGTCGTCGTCATCCAGCTCGTCCTCGCGCACAAAGCGAATGTTCTCGCGCTCCAACGCGGCAATAACTTCGTGAAAGGTCTTGTCGTATTGTCGACGCAAGCCTTCGATCCGCGTGACGACCTGGGACAGCGTTTCGTCGTAGGCGAACCCGAGAGTGGTCTTGGCTTTTTTGTCCACCATCAACACGCGCTGCAGGTTGGCCACGCGAACGCGGTAGAATTCATCGAGGTTGTTGGAGAAGATGCCCAAGAACCGCACCCGCTCAATCAACGGCGTGCGCGCAACCTGCGCCTCCTGCAACACGCGCTCGTTGAAGGACAGCCAGCTCAACTCGCGGTTGATGAAGTGCCGTTCTGCGGGGGCTTTTCTCATGGGACAAAGATGGACTTGAATGCGGCAACCCTAGGGCGGAATGACGAGGAACAAATGTTGCCATTTCTTGAGGCCCAAAAAAGAACCCCACCACGTCGCGCCTGTTATCTTTGACACTGCAAAACAACACAATCCTCATACCATGTCTGTACTTGTCGGCCGCAAAGCCCCTTATTTCAGTGAAGCCGCCGTTGTCAATGGCAGCGACATTGTCGAAGATTTTTCATTGGACCAATTCCTCGGGAACAAATACGTCATTTTGTTCTTCTATCCCCGTGACTTTACCTACGTATGCCCCACAGAGATCCATGCTTTTCAAGAAAAGCTGGGAGATTTTGACGCGCGCAACTGTGCTGTGGTAGGAGTCTCTACCGATACTCCGGAATCTCACCGCGCCTACCTCAGCATGCCCAAGAAGGAAGGGGGGCTTCAAGGAGTCACTTACCCTTTGGTCGCCGACCTGAACAAAACCATTTCAACCAATTACGACGTACTCGCCGGGGATTATGATTATGACGAAGAGGGAAATTTGGTCGCCCACGGAAACCTCGTCGCATATCGCGGGCTCTTCCTGATTGACAAAGAAGGCATCGTGCGTCACCAACTCGTGAACTTCTTCCCCATCGGCCGCAATGTGGATGAAGCGATTCGCGTGCTCGATGCGTGGATCCACAACGAAACGCACGGCGAAGTTTGCCCTGCGAACTGGGAGAAAGGCAAGGATGCCATGGCCGAAACAACTGACGGTGTGGCCGCGTACCTCGCAAGCCACTAAGGCCCGAGGCCCACACCAAACAAAAAGCCCTGGTGCGATGTGCGCCGGGGCTTTTTTGTGTCCCTTTCAGGAAACGGTCGCGGGAAGGATCACACGCGGCCCTTGCGGCGGCGTACGTGGTGCACGACCTCGCCATTGGGTGCGACGTACTGCTCTTCAGATGCCTTGAAGTGCGACTCGATGGCCTGTGCAGACCACTCAGGACGCGCTTGAATCAAGCACTGCACATCGTCACACGCCACAGCGGGCAGACCTTCCCCATCGAGAATCACGTAGATGTCGCCGACCAAGCGTTCGTTCATGCGTTCGTCATGCGACACAGGCGGGTTGTACACAGCGTCACGGGTTTGACGCAACTCATTCATCGTGCGAGATTTGATCATCTTCTCATCGGGTTGTCACGGGCGTGCAGCGTTGAGCCCGGGCATGCAATATACACGTTTCCAACAACTTACACGTGTACTTTGGACACGGTATTCGGTCCAAATGCCGCATTCAACAACGCCAAGAACCCTTTCGAAGGCGTGGAAGACAATCCCAGGCGCACCAACCCCTTCGCGTGATGAAGGTGCAACTCGCGCTGCCCCTCCGACACGTGAATCTGCCACTGCGTTTGCGCCGAGGCGCACGGCATGCCGTAGACTTCCAAGCGGACCCGGAAGTACAAGATGGCGCCGGCTTGGGTGCGTTGCAGGTTGGCCCACTTCACGTCGCTCGTCTCCTCAATCATGTCCGACACAGGGCTCGGCCCCTCCAGCAACCGCATGCGGGGGCTGCCGGCGCGCTTCCACCATGGGAGGGGTTTGCCAGAGATGGCATAAACCTCTTGCCAGCGGTCGGGGTCAGCGTACGTCAAGTTCCAAAGCATCGGTGCTCCAGAGGGTTTGGTATTTGCCATCGCCGTCGTACATCTCAGCCTGTCGCTGCGTGTTGAATTTGCGGTTGGGACGGGGGTCGTTGCCCACGCCGGCCACGTAAATCCAATTGCCTGCGTTGCTCGCGGGGTCGTAGTCCAACAAGCAGTGCTCAAACCACGACGCCCCCAATCGCCAGTCGATGCCCAGGTCATGAACGAGGTAAGAGGCCACGTTTTGGCGACCGCGGTTGCTCATGAATCCAGTACGTGCCAGTTCGCGCATGTTGGCATTCACAAAGGCGTCCTTGGTCCTCCCCTCTTTCCACGCCTCAAATGCAGGCCGTTGCGTGCCGCGGTTGGCGCTCTCGGGCTTGAGTGCCTTGCGGTGGAAGATGCGTGACCCAAACTTCATCGCAATGAACCGGAAGTAATCCCGCCAAATCAATTCAAAGACCAGCCAGTAGGTGCTGTCGTTGGCCTCGACGTTATCTTCGAACCGGTACACTTCACTGGCGATGCGTCTTGGGCTGATGCAGCCGTGGGCCAGCCACGGGCTGAACTTGCTGCTGTAATCTGCGCCCACGAGTCCGTTCCTGGTTTTCTTGTACACCGCAAGCTTCTTGGAGTCCCAGAAGTAGTGCTTCAAACGGGCACGCGCCTCCGACGCTCCTCCCTTGAACGGCAACACCCCACGGCTGTCTGCGGGCGGCATGGTTTGGCCGGTTTGGGCGAGCATGTCGTTCAACGACGGCACATCGTCCGAGGTGAGTCCGTCGGGACAAGACAGCGCCGTCGGCGCCGCGATGCACTCTCGGACTTCGCTGTGCTTCTCGACCTTCTTGCGGAATTGGGTGAAGATGTCTGGGATCGCGTCAAGGTCCATCGGCAGGTCGTCCGGATGGAACAAGGTGTGCCCCTCAATCCAACGGGCGGTGCCGCCGACTTCCTGCACCGTACGCGCCACGGCCGCCTCGATGTCGAGCTCTTCCGGGGTGTGCTCTGCTTGGGCCGTGAGGGTGGTACAACCCCACTGCTCCATCAGACTTGGCAAAATCTCTTCGGGGCGTCCCTGCCTGACGAGCAGGCTGCCTCCGGCATCTTCGATGGCCGCCTTCAGGTCCGCGATGCTTTCCAGAACAAACCGCGTCCGAAATGGACCGGTCTTCACATGCCCCCAGCGGTCCTCGGACCAAAACCGGTCGTCCAACACGACCACCGGGACCACCTCATTGCTGCGGAGCGCCTCGGCCAAGGCCGGATTGTCGTCAAGTCGAAGGTCGTTGCGGAACCAGTGGAGGGTGCGTGATGTGCTCATGTCAGAGGGTTTCGAGGTTGGCAAGGACCGCATCGCCGCGGTCCAAGAGAGCTTGTTGTTGGGCGGGCTGCATTTTGTCCCAGGTCCGGTAGACCATGCCGATGCGCGGGTTGCGCTCAAGCAGATCTCGGTTCCGGGCGTGGAAGTGCCAGTAGAGGCTGTTGAATGGGCAGCCGTCGTCTTCGGTTTTGGCCTGTCGCTTGTATTTGCAGGAGGCGCAGTGCGGCCCCATTTTGTGCATGTAGTTGGCCGACGAGACGTAAGGCTTGGTGCCCACGATGCCCCCATCGGCGAACTGACTCATGCCACGGGTGTTGGTCATTTCCACCCACTCGATGGCGTCGATGTACGCGCCGAGGTACCATTGGTCCACCTCGTCGGGATCGATGCCGGCCAGCAAGGCGAAGTTGCCGGTCACCATCAAGCGTTGAATGTGGTGGGCGTAGGCGTGGTCAAGGGTTTGGCCGATGGCATGCTGAAGGCAGCGCATGCCGGTCTCCCCCGTCCAAAACCAAGACGGCAGCTTCCGGTCGTGCTGGAAGAAATTGAGGTCCGCGTACCCCGGCATGTGGGCCCAATACACGCCGCGCATGTATTCTCGCCAGCCCAAAATTTGGCGGATGAACCCTTCGGCTTGCTCGATGCTCGCGTGGTCTGGCGTCGTGCGCCACTTTCGTTCCACGGCCTCAATGACCTCTCGCGGATGAAGCATTTTGACGTTCATCGCAAAGCTCAATCGGCTGTGGTACACCGTCCAACTGTCCTCTGTGAGCGCGTCTTGAAAATCCCCAAACCGCGGAAGCAACTCCTCCACGAAGATGTCCAGCAATTCAAGGCTCTCGCCCCGTGTGACTGGCCAGCCAAAGTGCGCAGCATCCACCCTGCCCACGGTCTCCACGCCTGCCTTCTCGAGGTCGGCAAGCAAAGTCGTCACGTCAAGTTCCCACAGCCGGGGGGCTGGAGGCACATGGCCTTTGGGCAATTTCTTGCGGTTGTTGGCGTCGTAATTCCACTTTCCCCCTTCCGGCTGTCCCGCGCCGTCCAACAGCACGTCGTGGCGCTTCCGCATCATGCGGTAGAACGACTCCATGAGGTACTGCTTCTTGCCTTTGAAATGGTCCGCCAGGTCGGTGCGACCGGTCAAAAAGTGTTCGGTGTCGTCCATGGTCACCGACACCCCCAACGTCTCCGGCCACGTGTTCATCGCTTCGCGGAACATCTCGTCGAGCCGCCACTCGTCGGGGGCCTGCACACGAACCTCGGTGGCGCCTGTGTTGGAAACCAACGCGCGCAACACCTCCATCATGGGGCGGGCCGCATCGGGACCGTCAATGGCGAGGTAGTGCACGTGGTGGCCCTCCGCGATGCGCTCCTTGGCGAAGCTGCGCATCGCGAGGAAAAACGCCAGCACCTTCTGCACGTGATGACGGGCGTAGTCCGTTTCCTGCCGGCACTCCATCATGACGGTCATCACGTCCTCCTGAGGCGTCTGCCACCAGGAATGAGACGCGTTGAGCTGATCGCCCAAAAGGAGGCGCAACGTTCGGACGGGGCGAGGGCGGGTGTCGGGTGCAGCGGACATGGCCCTGAGGTAACACCCGTCGCGGCCTCATGTTTCCTTGGCGGACGACGTTCTGTTTCGGCGACAGCGCTCACTGCAATGCTTCACGTTGTCCCAATCGCGTGCCCACTTTTTGCGCCACGCAAAAGGCCTGCCGCACGTCACGCACGTTTTCTCAGGAAGGTGGGGTTTCTTGTGCGCCATGCCTCAGGCTTTGGCAACCTGCAGGGCCCGCAACTCCTCCCACGACATGGGCACGGGACTGGCGGTGACGCGCTGGGGAACGTCGGCGTCGCTGAGGAATTGCAACACCAATTCGTTGAAGAGCTCAGGCGCTTCAATGCTGCACACGTGCCCGCAGTTCTCGATGACGCTGAGGCGCATGTTGCGTTGGATCTGTGTGAAGCGCTCTGCCGCCTTGAAAAAGATGTGGTCCTGATCGCCCATGACGACCAGTCCTTTCTTCATGACCGGCCGCTGCACATATTGACTGACAAGCTTGAAGAACGGCTTGTACAGCTCCACCCACTTGAGGTACTCTCCCTGCGACAGTTTCTTGCTTTGCCTTCTGAAAATCCAGCGGCTCAAGCGGTGATTGCGCCGGGGCAACACGATGAACGAGAACAACCAGTAAATCGCCCGGTACGGCAGGACGAAATTGAGGACTTTGGCGCTGTGCACAAACACGTGCATCAACCAGCTGCCGTCAAAAATGGCCCCCGCCATGACCATTCGGTCGATGAGTTCGGGGCGCTCGATGTCGATTTTTTGAAGGATGACACTGCCGATGCTCAAACTCACAAAGTGCGCTTTGTCAATGCCGAGGTGGTCGATGACCCGCAGAATGTCTTCCGCCACAATGTCAAAATCGTAGGCGGGGAACTCGGGCAAGATGTCCTTGCTCAACCCATGGTCCCGCAAGTCGAGGAGCAACAACCGGTAATGGGGTGCGAAGGCTTCAATTTGAAACTTCCACGTCCGAATGGACCCGCCCGCCCCGTGAATCAGCACCATCCATGGCGCATTGGGTTTGTCCCCCACAATCTCGTGGTGCAACAACGTGGCTGGGTCTCGGGGCGCCGTCATGGGTCAAAGTTCGCGCATTCTGCCTTTGGTTTGGGCACGCGGCGGCACAACATGTCGGGCCAAGATGCGGCGTCCCTCCGCCTTGACGTCGGGCCGCTTTCGAAACGCCCACATCCGTTCGCGGGCGGCACGGGCGGCTTCCGTCAAATCCAGCATTGGGTCGGGGTACGCCTCCGAAGCCCATCCCCCCATCGCCGCCTCCATGGGCGGCGCGGTCCAGGGCGCATGGATCCACTCCGAAGGGACGCTTTCCAGCTCCGGAACCCAGGACCGCACGAAGTTGCCCTCCGGATCTTGCTCTTGCCCTTGCTTCACCGGATTGTAAATGCGCACCGTGTTGATGCCAGTCACCCCTGCTTGCATTTGAAACTGGCTGTAGTGAATCCCGGGTTCAAAGTCCAAAAAACACCGCGCCAAGTGCTCCACGCCGTCCTGCCATGCGTGATTCATGTGGTGGGTCAAAAAACTCACCAACATGGCCCGCATTCGAAAATTCAAATACCCCGTCTCCCGCACAGCACGCATGCAGGCATCCACAAGGGGGACTCCTGTCGCCCCCTCCTTCCAACGCGCCAGCCATTCCGGGTTGCGATGCACCGGCAGGGCATCATAAGCACGGTTGACGTTGCGCCACTCGAGGGCATGTTCAGATTCGAACTTTTGGATGAAGTGACAATGCCAGCGCAAGCGGCTTCCAAAAGCATGGTGATTTCGCCCCTGCGAGGTGGATTCCAACGCTTGGTAAACCTGCCGGATGGTCATCGCCCCCCACGCCAAATAAGGCGACAAGCGGCTGCAACTCTTGCGGCTGAATTCGGGCTTGCTGATGTGCTTTTGGTAGGTGTGAATCCGCCCCTCCTTCAAGAAGCTCTTCAAGTACGCATGCCCTGACCGTTCCCCACCCGGTTGAAACGGTCCCGCGCCATTCAGATCTGCGCCATGTGCGACTGAAGGCGCTTCTTGCAACGTCCAAGCTGCAGGCCAAACCACCTCCGCCTCCCTGCCTTCCGAGGCACGCCAGCTTTCCAAATCCGGGTTGGCCCAAGGCCGGGCCATGTTGACGTGCCAGGCTTCCACCCATCCCGCCCTTGACGTTCTGCGACGCTGCACTCCGGCCTGCGAAACCTCGTGCCAAAGCACGCCATGGGCATGGCACCATTGTGCCACCTTTTTGTCGCGATCAAACGTCCACAGCACACCCGTCTCTTCATGGGAGTGAATCGCAGCCACCCCCACGGTCTGCCGAAGATGATCCAACACATCCAACACAGGGGCATGTACGCGATGAAAGGTCAAGCCCCACGACTCCTGCTTCAACGTGAATTGAATGTCATCTCCGCATTCCCATTGAAAACGCACGTGACGTGACGACGTCGTGGGATGGGCCAACAAGCCCGGCTCGAAGACTTGCAACAGCAACACCTTCCCCCCCGCGTGGGACGCCGATTGAAGGGCACGCTGCAACGGTTCGTGATCCCGCGTCCGCAGGTCTCGTTTGAACCACACCACATGCCCCCCCGCCGCCATCACACGTCGTTCCAGCCGGACATCACGTCGGTCAACACCTCCACGTCCTTGCCCACTTTCGCATAGGACAACCGCCCCATGTGCGTGGTGTCGTGGTAGCCATCCAAGCCACTGATGGCCGTCGTGCCAGCCCGTCCCAAATCGACGTAGCCGTCCTCCGCCACAGCGCGCCCATCGACCTCCACCCATTGCACATCGAGCACCATGAAGTGGCATCGGTTGGGCAACACCATGTCCTCCGCCAAAGTCAGGCCCATGCGCACGCGGGCTTCGGACACTGCCGGGGCTTCCCACGTCCCTTCCACCCCGCAAGGCGTCAAGCCCACAGCCTCAAACTCCGACACGTCGGCCGGATACCGTGCGCTGCACTGATGGGCCTTGGCAATCCAGTCCACGCCAATGTGGTTGAAGGTGCACTGGCCTGTGGCCAACAAGTTCTTGTACGTGTGGGCGTCGTCTCCGGGTGGACGCAGGACCATGCCCATTTGGGCAGGACTCGACCCCAGGTGCACCACCGAACTCACCACACTCAAATTGTGCACGCCTTCCGGATCCGCAGACCCCACGAGTGTGGCGCTCTTGAATCCACTCAAACTGTTGACCGTCCGTGCACGCTTTCGAGAAGGCCACGCGTCAAGGTCTTCCCGGGTCCACCGGACCATGTCCGCCTCCGCGCTCATCGCACGGCGCCCATCCCGGCATCGATCTGCATGACCTGGCCGGTGATCCCCGCAGCATGCTCCGACACCAAATACGCCGCTGCCGACGCCACCTCCCCGGCCCCGAGGACTTTTTTCAAAGGGTGGCGCTCCGCTGCGGCCTCTCGCTTGGCGTCGTTGCCGAGCAAACTTGCCGCCAAACTCGTGTCCGTCAAACTCGGCGCCACGGCGTTGACCCGAATGTCCGGCGCCCACTCTGCGGCCAACGTCCGCACCAAGCCTTCCACGGCGCCTTTCGACGCCGCGATACTCGCGTGAAACGCCATGCCCGTCTGCACCGCCACGGTGCTGAACAACACCACACCGGGCTTGGCCCCGTCCACGGCGCCGGCTTTGAGCAGGGCGTGGTTGGCCTTGAGCGTTTGGACTGCACCCAGCACGTTGATGCGGAAATCGTCTTGGAATTGCTCCGGCTTCAAGCCGCGCAACGGCTTGAGCTTGATGGTGCCAGGACAGTAAACCAATCCATCCAGCTTGTCCGCGAATCCAGACAAATCACACGGATGCTCCACCGCATCAAAAACCAAACTCTGGTAATTGGGGTGCTCTCCTCCTTCGCGCTGGACTCCCGTCCGGGACACGCCAATGACGCGCACCCCTTGGTCCAAAAGCTGCTCACGAAGGGCCGCACCGATGCCTCGGCTGTCCCCCACAATCGCCACCGTCCTCATGACTTCTCAGATTGAAGGGCCACCAACTTGGCTTCCACCTCAGCAGCTTGCGCCACCAATGCGTCTGACTTGGCACGGTCCACCGTGCTCATTTTGTGGGCGCGGGCCAACAGGTCCGCATGCTCCTTCCGGAGCTTCTCCACGGGGTCTTTTTTGAAGAGTCCAAACATGCCGACACAACACCCCAACAGGGCGTCGTGTTCGCGCCGTCAAGCACTCAACCGAGGTCCGCGAGCTTCTCTTCGAGCACCGCAATCTTGGCCAAGGCGTCCGCCTCTTTCTTACGCTCATTCTCGACCACCTGCTCCGGCGCCCCGTTCACGAACTTCTCGTTGGAGAGTTTGCCGCGAACGCTGCGCAAGAACCCTTGCTGGTAATCGAGGTCCTTTTGGACTTTGGCGCGCTCCGCATCGATGTCAAAGCCTTCGCCAAACGGCACAGAGAACCGGTGCGTTCCCTGCACAAACCCAAACGCGCCTTTCACCTTTTCCGTCACATGCTCGATGCTGCTCAGGTTGGTGAGGTGGGCAATCCAAGGCTCGAGGTGCGCTGGGTAGCCTTCTCCAGGTTGGACCTTCAATTCGAGCTTCTCCTTGTTGGGGATGCCGTTGTCGTTGC
>NYSX01000019.1 GCA_002683345.1 Flavobacteriales bacterium | reverse complement strand
GAGGAGATGCGTGCTTGTTCGAGGTCGTCCTTGAATTGCAAGATGGGCGACAGCTCCACAAAGCCGGAAGAGGCCCGGGTGTAAGTTCCTCCGCCGGCCTGCGCGGCCTCGAGGAGGGTGGCCTCATCCAACCGAGAGACCACGGGCTGTCCCGACGCGTCGGTGCGGAATCCGGAAGGTCGTCCGCGTGAATCGAAGGCGGGGATGGGGGCGCCGTCCAAAGTGGCCACCCCGATGAAGTGCAGAGAGCCTCCGTCTTGGTTGACGGCACGGGATGCGGCCACCACATCGTCTTCGTGGTTTTCGCCATCCGTCAAGACGACCACCACGCGCGAGGCTTCGCTGCCGTCGTCGAATCCTTGCCAGCAGGCTTCCACGGCACGTCCCACAGCCGTTCCTTGCGTGGGGACCATGCCTGGGTTGACCGATTCCAAGAACAAGTCGAGGGCGTCCACGTCTGTGGTGAGGGGGCACTGCACGTAGGCCTCCCCGGCAAAGACCACAAGGCCGAGTCGGTCGCCCGAGGTGGAGGCCGCGAGGCGCTTGATGGTGCGTTTGGCCAAATCCAGCCGCGCCATGCCCACATCCTCGGTCATCATGCTGTTGCTGACGTCCAAGGCGACCATCATGTCGACCCCTTCGGATTCCACTTCTTGCAGGCGACTTCCCATTTTGGGGTCAAGCCAAGCAATGACGAGGAAGGCAAGCGCCATGCGCAGGAGGAAGAACTTCCAGGTGGGTACAAACATGCGGTATCCCGGCAGCACGCTGTCGATCTGTCCCGCATCCGCGAGAGACCGAATCACCTTGTGCCGCCAGCGAAGGTGGCCCAACATCAACAGGGTGAGCAGCGCGGTCACCATCAGGACCGGGGCCAACTCCATGCGGTGCAGGGTCAGGCTGGGGACGAGTGCCGTTGCGGTGAACCATCCCGCCAGCACAGCCATCCAGAGGAGGAGTTCCAAAAACAGCAGCAGCCCCAAAACGGGTCGAAGAGAAGCCCATGTTTTCATTCCGCCACAGATTTGAACAGGGTGGTACGCATGAGGAACTCCAGCATGAGGGACACAAACGCCATGAGGATCCAACCCGCAGAGGCTTCGGATTTCCGCTGGTATTTCAAGACGTTGAATTCGGTCTTTTCCAAGGTGTCGATTTCGCGGTAGATCTCCTTCAGCTTGTCGGCGTTGGTGGCCCGGAAATAACGGGCTCCGGTGAGGGAGGCCATGCCTTGGAGCACCTCCTCGTCGATGCGGACGTCGACCCAATCGTATTTGTACTGGCCGTTGGGCAGGATCGCAACGGGGCTCTTGGCCTTGCCCACGGTGCCCACTCCGATGGTGTAGACGCGGATGTTGTTGAGCTTGGCGAGCTGGGCGGCATCCATGGGTTCGATTTGCCCGGCGTTGTTTTCACCGTCGGTGAGAAGCACGATGACCTTGCTGGCTGCCTTGGATTCTCGCAGGCGATTCACAGCCACGGCAAGTCCCGTTCCAATGGCCGTTCCGCCTTGAAGTTGGCCGGTTTCGAGGGTGGAGATGCCGTTTTTGACCACGATGTGGTCCGAGGTGATGGGCACCTGAGTGAATGCTTCGCCTTCGTACGCGATCACCCCAATGCGGTCAACCGGCCGGCTGTCCACAAAGTCCATGGCCACGTCCTTGGCACTCTCCAGACGGTTGGGCCGAAAATCCCGCGACAACATGGAAGCGCTGAGGTCCATGGCGAGCACCATGTCGATGCCTTCCCGGGTCATGTCTTCAATGGTTGATGCCGTTTGGGGACGAAACAACGCCACGCTCAGCCCCAACAACGCTGCGGTTCGACACGCTGCAGGGAGTTCCATGCCCATGACCGAGCGCCAGTCCGCGAGGCGAGGCCCGGCTGCGGCATCGGTGGCCAATTCCGAGGACGACCAATGCAGCACCGCAGGCTCATAACGTTGGGGCCGTACGATGCGCAGGAGGGTGTGAACGGCCAAAACGCCCACTCCGAGCCAACCCCACGAGGAATTCCATTCCATGCCACCACGGAAGGCGAGCCATGCCGCGACGACGGCCAACACCACCGCGCCGTGGGGCAACGCCCGCGCCAGTCCCAACATCCACTTAGCGCGCGTCATCGTCGGGGGTTTGGGTGTCGAGCACAAAGTCGATGTACGCTTCGAGGAGCGCGAGGTGGGTTCGTGCGGGGAGCTCTCCCTTGGCAAACTTGACGGCATCCGCTTGCTCAAAAGCTTGCACAAGTCGTGTTTGCCATGCGACAGGCACGGCGGATGCGGGCAAGAGGGCAGCGATGTCGGAAGTCGTGCGTTCTGCAGCAGGGAGACCAAATCGCCCTTCGAGGTATTGGCGGAGCGTCAGTGACGCAAGCGCCTGCACCTCTTTGGCGCGACCGTGGTTCCAGCCTTCCTCGTTTTTCAAGTCATTCAACACACGCAGGGCCACCACGTGCGGTGGTTCGGCAAGGGCGGTTGGCGCCACGGGCGTTTCACCCAATGCGCGCTGCGGCTTGCGCTTCCACAAGAAGCGTGCGAGCAGCACCAGTCCGAGAAGGAGAAGGCCTGCCACCAGCCAAGGCCAGGCTCGCTGCAGGCGCTCCCAGAGACTCCATTCCACCGCGACGATGTCAGCTGGCGGCATGGGCTGGGCGTCCTCGGCCAACACAGGCGTCAGCACGCGAATGAGCAGGGGGGACGTCTCGTACGGCCCAAAAGACGCAGGCGGCATCACCACAAACCCCGAATCCCAGCTTGTCAGGGTCCACGTTTTTCGGAGCAGGATGTCTTGGCCAGATTCCACAGGGGCGGCCAAGGTGTCGATGGGAGAGGAAGAGAGAATTTCCAGACCTGCTGAAGTGGTGTCCGTCCATGCCGGCCAGGCACTGGCATCGGCCATTCCGGACTGCAACTCGTCCATGTTGAGCAACCATTCAGCCGTGAGCTGCAAGGGCTCTCCCCATTGGATTTGGGTGGTGTCCACAGACCATTGAACCTGTCCCAAAACGGAAAGGGTCGACATCGCCCAAACCAAGGCGACGAGCCATGCGTGTCTCCACTCACCCACGGGCATGGAAGATGCGGAGAAGGGGTTTGACCAAGGAGCCTTGCGTCGAGATGGAGGTGAAATCCATGCCCGACCGGGCCATGAGTTTTGTCAGCGTGTCGCGGTGGGCCAGGCTTTGCTGGGCCCAGTCGCGTTTGACACGCCGGGACGACGTGTTGCGCCATCGCGTCACGCCGGTCTCGGGATCTTGCACCCGCATCCAGCCCAAAGAGGGCAGCTTGTGGTTGAGCGGATCGTCGAGGTGCAACGCCACCATGTCGTGACGGCGCCCCACGCGTTTCAGCATGGTTTCGAGTTCAATGTCGTTTCCGATGTGCTTGAAGTCGGACATCAAAAACGCCACGGTGCGCTTGCGCATGGCTGCCGAGAAATGGGAGAGGGCTTGGATGACATCGCTCCCTCGGCCTTCAGGCTTGCAATCCAGGATGTCCCGGACGATGCGCAACACGTGGCTTCGTCCTTTTCCAGGCGCGATGAATTTTTCAATGCGGTCGGTGAAGAGGATGGCCCCGACCTTGTCGTTGTTTCCCATGGCGCTGAAGGCCAACACCGCAGAGAGCTCCGTCAACAAGTCCATTTGGGTCCGTTCACGCGTGCCGCCTTGCACAGATCCACTGACATCAATGAGGAGAAAGACCGTCAGCTCGCGTTCTTCTTCGAACACCTTCACGTGTGGGGTGCCCGTGCGGGCGGTCACATTCCAATCGATGGTGCGCACTTCGTCGCCCGGCTGGTATTCCCGGTTCTCTGCAAAAGCCATGCCTCTGCCCTTGAACGCACTGCTGTACTCGCCAGAAAAAATCCGGTCGCTCAGCTTGCGCGTGGTGATTTCCACACGCCGAACACGTTTCAACAATTCAGCGGCATCCATGAGAGGGGAGTCGGCGATTCAGTCGAACCTCAAGGGACTTCGACGTGGTCCATCAATTCCGTCAAAATTTGGGCGGAGGTGATGTTTTCAGCCTCGGCTTCGAACGTCGTGCCGATGCGGTGGCGCATCACGTCCATGGCCACGGCCCGAACATCTTCAGGCGTCACAAACCCGCGGTGCTTCAAAAACGCATGGGCCTTGGAAGCAATGCCGAGCCCAATGCTCGCCCGCGGCGACGCCCCAAACGAAATCAAGTTCTTGAGATGCCCCAATCCGCAATCCTCCGGGTTGCGCGTGGCAAAGACGAGGTCGACGATGTAACGCTCCACTTTCTCGTCCATGTAAATGGAACGCACGAGGTCGCGCGCTTCCAAAATGTCTTGCTGCGTCACCACCTGTTGAGGTTTGGGCAGACCCTCCTGCTGGAGGTTGGCCCGAACAATGGCGCGTTCTTCTTCCTTCGTGGGGTAGCCGATGACGACTTTCAACAGGAAGCGGTCCACTTGCGCTTCGGGAAGGGGGTAGGTGCCTTCCTGCTCCACCGGGTTTTGGGTGGCCAAAACCAAGAAGGGCTGAGGCAAGCTGTGCGACTCGCCACCGATGGTGACCTGGCGCTCTTGCATGGCTTCAAGCAGGGCGCTTTGCACTTTGGCAGGCGCCCGGTTGATCTCGTCGGCCAACACGAAGTTGGCGAAGATGGGCCCCTTCTTGACCGTGAATTGCTGCGATTGCTGGTTGTACACGAGCGTGCCCACCACGTCGGCTGGGAGCAGGTCAGGGGTGAATTGCACGCGGCTGAAGTCCCCCGCGACGGTGTCGCTCAGGCTCTTGATGGCCAGGGTTTTGGCCAGTCCGGGGACGCCTTCGAGCAACACGTGCCCGTTGGCCAACAAGCCAATGAGCAAGCGGTCCACCATGTCGGCTTGGCCAACGATGGTCCGTCCCATTTCTGCACGCACGGCGTCCACAAAGCGACTTTTCTCCGCAATGCGCGCATTCAGCGCCTGGATGTCAGGGGCACCAGTGGTCTGGTTCTCCACGACAGGTGCAGTCGTGGGTTCTGAGGGGTGTAGCGAGTCCATGTCCTGCGAAGATATTTCTCGGGGTGGCCGAGGGAAAATGCGTCTCACAAAATTGTGTGAATAGCGCGTGGGAAACCTTTCCGAGTTGGACTTGGAAAGGGACGGAGGTTGGGTGGATTTTGGCCGCCATGCTGTTGAAAGAAGTCCTCTCCAACGTGGCCGAGTTCCACACCGCCTTTCGCATTCCCAACGCCGATGCGCCTCACGCATCGCTGACGCGCGAAGAAGCGCTGCTTCGCCATCGCTTGATGGCGGAGGAAAACGACGAGTATCTGGAGGCGGCCAACAACGGCGACATTGTTGAGGTGGCTGACGCCTTGGGAGACCAGTTGTACATCTTGGCGGGGACCATGATGCGTCACGGTATGCAAGATGTCATTGCCAAGGTGTTCCGAGAGATTCAAGCGAGCAACATGTCCAAACTCGGCGCGGACGGACAGCCAGTGCTTCGTGAAGACGGCAAGGTGCTGAAGGGGCCCAACTACTTCCGTCCCAACATTGCGGCCATTTTGGAAGCCGACGCCCAAGCGCGGACCCAAGCCCCTGCGGCCGCCCCTGTGGACAAGCTGGTTTGGAGTGTCCGCAACGAACCCGCATCCTTGGATCGGTTGGCCCACACCGAGTTGATTGCCGAAACGGCGGACCTCGAAGACGGCGCCCCCTTGGCGGTGTGACGTGAACGTTTCGGCCTCACAAGCGGCGTGGCTTCAGCGTCAACTCGACGCGGCCAAGGGCGGAAAAACGGGGTGGATGAGCCGCCTCATGCAGGAGGTGATTCCCTTCAACCGGCCGCTCCGTTTGAAGGTCCAATCGCTCTCGGACGATGCGTGCGAGGTGGCGCTTCCTTGGCGTCGACGCAACCTCAATCACGTGGGCACCATGCACGCCTGTGCCTTGGCCACGGCGGCGGAATACGCTTCTGGGCTTTGTGTGCTGAGCGCGATGGGGGTGGGAAAGGTGAGGCTGGTGATGGCCGAGTTGAAGATGCAATACGGTCGACGCGCGGAGACGGCCTGTGTGGCCCGTGCCACAATGTCGGCAGAGGTCTTGGCCGACGTCCAAACCAAACTCGACGAGGCGGGACGCGGGGCGTTTGACTTGCATTCTGTGGTGCGCGATGCGCGCGGCGAAGTGGTGGCGGAAGCGCACATCACTTGGCACGTGAAATCGCTGAAANGCTGACCTCAAATTTGGGGGTTGTTGCGGTGTCGCGGGAGGAGCCTTTGCGCGGCTTATCTTTGGGGGNCTGAACAATTGACCCATGATTGCAATCNCCTTGCCCGACGGCACCGTCAAAGAAGTTTCTGAAGGAACCACCTCCTTGGATGTGGCTACCTCCATCAGCGAGGGGCTTGCGCGCAACGTGCTTGCCGCGGAGGTCAACGGCGAGGTGTGGGACCCCACAAGACCTTTCACAGGGGATTCAACCCTGAAGCTTCTCACGTCGCGCGACGACGAGGGCATGTCCACGCTGTGGCACAGCTCAGCCCACCTGATGGCCGAGGCTCTTGAGTCGCTGTACCCGGGCATCAAGTTTTGGGTGGGGCCTCCTGTTGAGAACGGGTTTTACTACGATGTGGATTTTGGGGAGCACAACTTCACCGACGCCGACATTCCTGCGGTGGAGAAGAAGATGATGGAGTTGGCGAAGGCCAAAAATCCCTTCATCCGCAAGGAGATGTCCAAGGCAGATGCGGTCAAGTACTTTGAGGAGAAAGGAGACGAGTACAAGCTCGATCTGCTCGAAGGCCTTGATGACGGCACCATCACCTTTTACACGCAAGGAGACTTCACCGACCTCTGTCGCGGCCCACACATTCCCCACACGGGGCATGTCAAGGCGGCCAAGATCATGGCCATTGCCGGGGCGTATTGGAAAGGGGACGAGACCCAAAAGCAACTCACCCGCGTCTATGGCGTGACGTTCACCAAGAAAAGCGACCTCAAGGAGCATCTTGAGCGCTTGGAGCAGGCGAAGGCGCGCGACCACCGCAAGCTGGGCAAAGAGCTTGACTTGTTCCACTTCTCAGAGAAAGTGGGGCAGGGGCTTCCCCTGTGGTTGCCCAAAGGTGCCGACCTCCGCATGCGTTTGGAAAACTTCCTCAAGGAAGCCCAGCGCAAGTCGGGCTACGAGCCTGTCATCACGCCTCACATTGGCAACAAGGAATTGTACGTGACGTCTGGGCACTACGCGAAGTATGGCGAGGACAGCTTCCAGCCCATCCACACGCCTGCAGAAGGAGAGGAGTACCTGCTCAAGCCCATGAACTGTCCGCACCACTGCGAGATTTTCAAGGCGCGTCCGAGGTCATATCGCGATTTGCCGGTGCGCTTGGCGGAGTTCGGCACCGTCTATCGTTACGAGCAAAGCGGCGAACTCCACGGTCTGACGCGCGTTCGTGGATTCACCCAGGACGATGCGCACATCTTCTGCACCCAAGACCAGGTGAAGGAAGAGGTCGGCAACGTCATTGACCTCGTGCTGTACATCTTCAAGACGTTGGATTTCCAAAACTTCGTCGCCCAGGTGAGTTTACGCGACCCTGAGAACCCAGGCAAGTACATCGGCGCCCAAGAAAATTGGGACAAGGCGGAGAAAGCCATCCAGGAAGTGGCCGAAGAAAAAGGCCTCGAAACGGTGGTGGAATTGGGCGAAGCTGCATTCTACGGGCCCAAGCTCGACTTCATGGTGCGCGACGCCATCGGACGCCGTTGGCAGCTGGGAACCGTGCAGATTGATTACAACCTTCCGGAGCGATTTGAGCTGGAATACGTGGGCGCCGACAACGGCAAACACCGCCCCGTGATGATTCACCGTGCGCCCTTCGGATCGATGGAGCGTTTTGTCGCCATTCTCATTGAACACTGCGCCGGAAAGTTCCCGCTTTGGCTCACGCCAGAGCAGGCACGCATCCTCCCAATCAGCGACAGATTCAACGAATACGCGGAGAATCTTTCAAAAGTGCTGGAAAATGGCGATATTCGCGCCCTCGTTGACGCGCGGTCAGAAAAGGTCGGCAAGAAAATCCGCGAAGCGGAGCTTGACAAAGTGCCTTACATGCTGATTGTCGGGGAAAACGAGGCTTCTGAAGGAACCGTCTCTGTGCGCAAGCAGGGAGAAGGGGACTTGGGGAGTGTCAGCATTGAAGCCTTTGCGGAACGCATTCAGCGGGAAGTGGCGGAGATGCTGGCGAACAACATTTGAGTCTATTTAAACACCACAGTCATCGCAATACGTAGAAGAAGGACCGGCTTTCGTGGCAGGGTCATCAAGGAGGATCCCCATCGGATCAACGAGAAAATCACGGTCGACTCCGTGCGCCTCGTAGGCGACAATGTCGAACCGGCCATCATGAAGACCAAGGCCGCATTGGCCAAGGCTCGTGAGTTGGAGCTCGATTTGGTGGAAATCAGCCCCAAAGCTGACCCTCCGGTGTGCCGCATCATCGATTACCGCAAGTTCCTCTACGCACAAAAGAAGAAGCAGAAAGAAATCAAGGCCAACCAAGCCAAGGTTCAGGTGAAGGAAATCCGTTTTGGTCCCAACACCGACGAGCACGACTTCCAGTTCAAACTGAAGCACGCTCGGAAATTCTTGGAGGAAGGTGCGAAGGTGAAAGCCTACGTGTTTTTCCGAGGCCGTACGATTGTCTTCAAGGAGCGCGGAGAAATCCTCCTTCTAAAGTTTGCCCAGGAATTGGAAGACTTGGGCGCTTTGGAACAGATGCCCAAGCTCGAAGGCAAGCGGATGACTGTGATGTTCAATCCGAAGAAGAAATAACCCACCACCCTAAAAATCCGAGGCCATGCCGAAGATGAAAACCAAATCCAGCGCCAAGAAGCGTTTCAAGCTGACGGGAACTGGCAAAATCAAGCGCAAGCACGCTTTCAAGAGCCACATCTTGACCAAGAAGGGCACCAAGCAGAAGCGCAACCTCACGCACGCAACCACCGTCGACAAGGCGGACGTGCCCAACATCAAGCGTCAGTTGTTGGTCTGATCGACCGACAAAAGACACTGGTTTGTTTCACCCGGTGTTTGGCTTTGCAAGTGTGAACGTTTGTTCTCCGCCAACCACCAAAAAAGAACACAGAAATGCCAAGATCAAAAAACGCAGTGGCCTCACGCGCACGTCGCAAGAAGGTCCTCAAAATGGCCAAAGGGTACTACGGTGCCCGGAAGAACGTTTGGACGGTCGCCAAGAACGCCGTCGAAAAAGGCCTCCAGTACGCATATGTCGGACGCAAGCTCCGCAAGCGTCAATTCCGCAGCTTGTGGATTCAGCGCATCAACGCAGGTGCACGCCAGCACGGCATGTCCTACAGCGCATTCATGGGTCAGTTGTCCAAGTCGGGCATCGAACTCAACCGCAAGGTCCTCGCTGACCTAGCAATGAACCACCCCGAAGCCTTCAAGGCCGTGGTGGATCAAATCAAAAAATAAGACTTCATCACCTGTGGTGGGTGAACGAGAAGGGCGGTCCAATCGGACCGCCCTTTTTCATGCCATGAATTTGTGGCCTCAGCGATTCAAGACGCGCTCCAGCGCGATCGCCGCTGCAGTGTAGTCCGGTTTGAAGCGCAGAGCCTCCCGGTAATCCAACTCAGCCTGCTCCACTTCGCCCAGGCTCTCGTAGGCCAAGCCGCGGTTGAAAAAGGCTTGGTGGTAGTAGGGGAGCGCTTCAATGGCTTTGGAGAAGTGGTGTGCAGCGCTGTCGTAGGCCTGCAGGTACTCCAAGAAAATGTAGCCTTGGTTGAAGGCAGATGCCGCATTGGACGGGTCAATCTGCAGGATCTCGCGGTATTCCTGGCGCGCCCGATCCAAGAACCGGCGGTTGGTCGGCTTGTGTTCCTGAAGGCAGTAGGCGAGGTTGTATCGTGCCTCCACGCTTTGGGGACGCAATTCCTTGGCCGTTTCGAAGAAGCCCAAGGCAAGTGTGTCCATGTCGGCGGCGTACGCCAGACCCAACGCGATGTATCCATCAAAGAAGTTGGGGTTGACCTCGACGGCCGTCTGAAAGGAACTCCGGGCATTTTCTGCGTTGCCTTGGTCCCGGTAAATCATGCCCTTCATCCAATAGGCCTCGTGGTTGAGGGGGGCATTGCGAAGCACGGTGTTCAGGCGATCAAAGGCTTCGGGGTATTGCCGCAAGTGAATGTGCATCTCCGCCCGTCGGAGCAGGCATGGGATGTGATCTGGCGCCGTTTCAAGGCAAGCATCCAAGTGTTCGATGCAAGGCTCAAATGCCTGCGTCAAGTAGAGCGCATCGGCTTTGGCTGACCACGCTGGAGCGTGGGTGGAGTCTGCCTCAAGCGCAAGGTTGAGGTCCAACAATCCTTCCGTGACGCGACCATGGCGCAAGTGCCAGGCAGCACGGTCGACATACCGTGCTGGATCGGTGGGGTCGACGACGATGTGGTCACTCCAGAATTGGGCGCTGTCCAGTGCAGCGACTTGGACGTCCTCGGCAGGGGGCTGCGAATCGTTGCAGCCCACAAATGCCAAAGCGAGGCAGCCGAAGGCCACCCCGCTTTGGATGTGTTGTTTCCACATGCGGAAGGTCATGCAAGTGCTTCCTCTGGCATCACCTCTTCAACTTGGGTGGGCCGGATGGCTTCCTTGATTTTGTTTTCGAGTTCTTCCATCAACTCGGGGTTGTCCGCAAGGAGTGTCTTGACCGCATCGCGACCTTGACCGAGCTTGGTGTCACCGTACGAGAACCAGGAACCGCTCTTTTTGATGATGCCCTGATCCACTCCGAGGTCGATGACTTCGCCTGTCTTGGACACGCCGGCGCCGTACATGATGTCGAATTCGGCTCGGCGGAAGGGAGGAGCGACCTTGTTCTTGACCACCTTGACCTTGGTGCGGTTTCCTTGAACGGCATCACCGTCCTTGATTTGGGTGGAGCGGCGGATGTCGAGACGCACCGAAGAGTAGAACTTCAGCGCATTTCCACCCGTCGTGGTTTCGGGGTTGCCGAACATCACGCCAATCTTCTCGCGAAGCTGGTTGATGAAGATGCAGCAGCATCCCGTCTTGCTGATGGTCCCCGTCAGCTTGCGAAGGGCTTTGGACATCAGGCGCGCTTGCAAGCCCACGGAGCTGTCGGACATTTCGCCTTCAATCTCCGCGCGGGGCGTCAAGGCTGCAACCGAGTCAATGACGAGCAAGTCAATGGCGCCCGAGCGGATGAGGTTGTCCGCGATTTCGAGGGCCTGTTCGCCGTTGTCGGGTTGAGAGATGAGCAAGTTTTCGGTGTCGACGCCGAGGTTCTCTGCGTAGAATTTGTCGAACGCGTGTTCCGCATCGACGATGGCGCAGATGCCCCCTTGCTTTTGGCATTCCGCAATGGCGTGAATGGCGAGGGTGGTCTTTCCCGAAGATTCAGGACCGTAGATTTCCACGATGCGTCCTTTGGGGTAGCCGCCTATGCCGAGCGCGAGGTCGAGGTTCAAGCTTCCGCTGGGGATGGCGTCGATCTTCTCCACAGCTTCATCACCAAGCTTCATCACGGTGCCCTTGCCGTAGGTCTTGTCCAGTCGGTCCATCGTCAACTGGAGGGCTTTCATTTTGTCTGCGTTTACAGCCATGTCTATTGGTTTTGAGCGAAGGTATTTGAGGGACTCCGTAAAGGACTTACGGAGGCAGGGGCGTTTTGTCCACGTTGGACAAAAAACAATGAACGACGAACGTGAATCAGCCTTCGGGCTGGAGGATTTCTTCTGCGTGCGCCTTGGTTTTGGGCTTGGCAATCACCTGTTCAAGAACCCCGTTCTCATCGATGACAAACGTGGTGCGGTGCGTACCATCGTATTCGCGCCCCATGAATTTTTTCAGCCCCCACACGCCATAGGCGTTGTGGACATGCAATTCTTCGTCGCACAACAAGTCGAACTGAAGCCCAAACTTGTCGATGAACTTGAGGTGAGATTTGGCGGGATCCTTGCTCACGCCCAACACCTTGTAGCCCGCCTTGGTGAGCGTGGCGAGGTTTTCGTTCAAGTTGCACGCCTGGGCCGTGCAGCCCGGGGTGTTGTCCTTGGGATAGAAGTACAACACCAGCTTGGATCCCTTGAATTCTTCGAGGGTGCGTGTGTTGCCTTTCTGGTCCGGAGCGGAGAAGGAAGGAGCTTGGTCTCCAACCTTGAGGGGGGAAATCGTCGTTGCCATGATTCAAAGAACACGCGAATGCCTGTGAGGTTTGCGGGCGCTGCGTCCTAATTTTCCCCTCCGTGTCCACAACTTCCCACATATCGCCCACGTTTGTCGAGGTGGTGGTGCCGCTCGCACTGCCTAAGACCTTGACGTACAAGTGGTTTTCGTCTCACGACGAGGTGCCCATGGTGGGGGCGCGTGTGGTGGTGCCCCTCGGCCACAAGAAATGGACAGGGGTCATTTGGGAAGTGCATCAGACGCCGCCGGAAGGCTATGTGGCCAAAGAAGTGGAGGCCGTGGTCGACGATGCGCCGGTGTTGACGACCTCGCAGCGGGACATGTTCTCCTGGATGGCCACACACTACATGTGTTCGTTGGGGGAGATGGTGGGGGCGGCATTGCCCTCAGGCATGAAACTTGAAAGCACCACGCGCATCGTCCTTCACCCCGATGCCGAGAACGTGTCGGAGGCGGGGCTGGATGAACAGTCCATGATGCTGCTCGATGCCTTGCACGTCCGCGACGACATGGGCATCCGAGATTGTGCAGAGTTGCTCGGCATCAAGCACCCGCAACGCGCCATCCGCACCTTGTTGCAACGGGGTTTGGCGTTGGCCAAGGAAGAGCTGAACGAGCGCGTCAAGCCCAAGATGGTGAGTTGGGTTCGCGTGGCCGACGACGTCGCCGAGGAGGAGCTGTCTGCCGCACTGGCGTGGGCCGGGGTCAAGGCGGTGGCCATGGAGCGCCTGTTGCTCACCGTCATTGAAGAAGAGGAGCTTCCCAAGGTGCAAGCCCAAAAGCGCAGCCGCACCGACGCCTCCACGGTCCAGAAGTGGGTAGATCGGGGCATCTTGGTGGTGGAGGAGCGCGAACCCGCCCGTCCGAGCAAGCCGGGCACCGCGCGGATGCCAGTGCTGTCTGACGCCCAGGCAAAAGCCTACAATAAAATTCACGCGGGCCTCGTCGAACGGAAGCCGGTGCTGTTGCACGGCGTCACGGGGTCCGGCAAAACCGAGATTTACACGCACCTCGTTGCCGAGGTGCTTGCGGCAGGACAGCAGGTCTTGTTCTTGGTTCCTGAGATTGCCCTGACAACCCAATTGATCGAGCGTTTGCGCCGCTTCTTCGGCGATGTCGTTCACGTCTACCACAGCCGCTTCTCGGACCGGGAGCGCACAGAAACGTGGATGACGGTGCTGAATCCCAAGGGCGGTCAGCTCATTGTGGGGGCGCGGTCTGCCGTGTTGCTGCCGCTGCCCAAATTGGGCCTGGTCGTCGTGGACGAAGAGCACGAGCCCAGTTTCAAGCAGCACGACCCGGCGCCGCGATACCACGCCCGGGACGTGGCCCTGTGGATGGCCGTGCGTCAGCGCATTCCCCTGGTGTTGGGTTCCGCCACACCCGCGGTGGAAACCCAGTGGCTGGGTCAACAAGGCCAAATCGAAGTCGTCCGTCTGACCGAACGGTTTGGGGGCGCCATGCTTCCTGAGATCTTCGTGGCGGACCTGCGCAAGGAACACAAGCAGCGGAGCATGCGCGGTGGGTTCAGCAAGATGCTGCGCGACGAGATGGAGGCCACCATGAAGGAGGGAAGGCAGGTCATCCTGTTCCAAAACCGGCGTGGCTACGCACCCGCGTACCAGTGCACCCAATGTGGACACGCCTCGTCCTGCGAACGCTGCGACATTCCGCTCGTGGTCCACAAGACCTTGGGCGGACTGCATTGCCACCATTGCGGATACCACGAGCGTCCCGCACCAAGTCAGTGCATCTCCTGCGGGAGCACGGCGTTGAAGCCTCAAGGGCTCGGGACGGAGCGGATTGAAGAGGAACTCGCAGAATTGTTCCCGACGGCACGGGTGGCCCGCATGGATTTGGACACCACGCGCAAGAAAACGGCCCACGCCAAGCTGTTGGAAGCCTTTGCCAATTTGGAATACGACATCCTTGTGGGAACCCAAATGGTCAGCAAAGGCCTCGACTTCGCGCACGTTGGACTCGTGGGCGTCATGTCGGCCGACCGCATGCTCACGTTCCCGGATTTCCGGTCGTTTGAGCGCGCCTACCAAATGCTCACGCAAGTCGCAGGACGCGCAGGCCGGTCAGGAGAAGGCGCCAGGGGCAAAGTCATCATCCAGACCTTCAGTGCCGACCATTGGCTGCTCCATCACGTGGTGGACCACGACCATGAAGCCTTAGTGCGGCGGGAGCTCGTGGAACGCCAAACCTACAGCTACCCGCCCTTCGTGCGGATGGTGCGCTTGACCCTGCGTCACGGGGATGCCCAACGCGTGGATGCCGGGGCAGGGGTGCTCGCCGCGCGCCTGCAACAGCGGTTTGGGGAGCGCGTCTTGGGGCCGGACACCCCGGCGCTGTCCCGCATCAACGACCAACACATTCGTCAGATCACCTTGAAGTTTGAGCGCAGCTTGGCACCCTCGCAATACCGCCCGCTTTTGCAGGCCGACCTCGACGAGTTCAGTGCCGATGCGCGGTGGAAACGATTGCGCGTCAAGGTCGACGTCGACCCCGCGTAAAGGCTTCCAACCCCGCGCAACCGCCTCAGCGCAAGGGAGCCCGCTTCAGCGTGGTTTGCCAAGAGGAGGCACCGTCTTGGACAGGAATGAATCGAATGTCCAACAGGGCCGCGCCGGCAGCCCAAGCTCCGAGTTGGTCCCATGTCCAAGTGGCAACGCCTGCAGCGTGAGGCAATTCAGAGGTGGTGCCCAACAATCGCCCGGTCATGTCCAACCCACGAACCGTCCAGGTCCCGGCCTGTCCGGCTTCGAGCACGACGCCCTCGGCTTGAAGGGAGGCGCCTGCCTCGGGAAGTGCAATGGGGCGAAGGTTTGAAGGAGATTCGAGTTCGCCAAAGTAGACCGTGTTGTTGCCGCTGCAAGCCACGGCAAAGCGGTCGCCGGTGGTGTTCACGCTCAAGTCTGCAGGGTTGCTGAGAGGGCTGCCCTGCACTACGGTTTCGGCCGTCCATTCGCCGGGCATGTCGGGGTCGGGCGAGAACCGCGTGATGCGCTGGGGATTCCACGAGCTCACGATAAGGGAGCCATTGGCCCAGTCGACGCCATCACAGTTGCCAAGTCCGGTTCCGTCAATCAATGTGGTCAGTTCTCCGGTGGCGAGGTCCACTTGAAAGATATCGGCATTCCCGTACCAGTTCACAACTGTGGCCACCCCGTCTTTCACGGTGACGCCATTGGGCGTTGTTCCCGTGTTGGAGACCAAGGTCGTGGCCACCATGTTGGTGGGGTCCGAGACGTCGATTTTGAGCAGTTGGCCCGCAGAAAAGTCGCTGACCACGAGCACGTCTCCCTCGGCGGTGCTTTCGCTTCCCATGCCGTTCAAGAAGCCTGCGCCCGCAGGGGCCACAGACCCCAACTCTTCGCCGGTCACCACGTCGTAGGCGCGGATGACGTTGGATTGAATGGCAAACAAGGTGGAGCCGAGGACTTCCATGCCGTAGTTGGCGCCGCCGCTGCCAAAGGTGCTCCACGAGGCGCCCTCGTCGGCCGTGACCAAGATGCTGCTGCCGTTGCTGACAAGCCAGCGGTCGCTGTTGGGTTCGTACTCTGCCGCTTCGACGGATGAAGGCGTTTGGGCCCAAAGGGTACTCGCGCCCAAGGCCGCGAGTGTCAGGAGGGACAAGCGAAAGTGTGTCATGAAATGGAATTCAGAAGAATGGGGTCACTCAAAGTGGGAAGGTACGAGGTCGAGCTGCTGGTCAAAGCGAATCCACGAAAGCCCTTCGTCCACATGCACTTCCCAAAGGGCAGAATCGAGGAGTTCCACCGTGAGCGTGCGGTTGGCCGCCCACAGAGAATCCAGACCATAAGGCAGGACTTCATACGGCGTGCAGTCGTGGCACTTCCCCCAAAAGTCCACTGCGTAATGCACATGGGTTTCGCCAGGTGCCAGTGTCCACACCGTATCCACTTGCCAACCCGACGCGGATTCGTCGCTTCGGTAGCCGACTTGAAGCGTGTCGGCGGTGTGGTTGGTCAGGTGGTGGTTGAGATAGGTCGCTCCTTCACACGAGACCAGCAAGAGGCACGCGAGCAAGGCGACAAGCCAAGATGAACATTCACTCATTGGTGGTCAGGTCGTCGGTGGTGTAGCGCGACCACGTTCGGGCCGCCATGACGTAGAACAGGGTGAAGACCACCATGGTTGCAACGCCGTACCACATGGCACCCGACCAATCGGGTGGGGTGAGGCCCATCTCGCGGGCTTCTTGTGCGGACACCCCGTCGGTCAAGCCATGGGTGATTTTCCACACCCGGTAAAGTTGATTTTTGACCAAGGTGGTGCTGCCAAACCCCACCACGGGCGCCAACACGAGCCATCCTTGAAACCAGCGTTCGTAGCGCTTGCGCAGGTCCGGCCAGCTCATCCTTGGGGCGGATTTCGATGCCCAAAAATCGCACTGCCCACACGCACCATGGTGCTGCCTTCTTCAACGGCCAGGGGCCAATCGCCGCTCATTCCCATGCTTAGAACGCCCCAATCTTCCCCGCGGGACTGTGCCACCTCGGAGAGGGCGGGCCCGACGTCTTGGTGAAGCGAGGCGAGGGACGCAAATTCGCGACGCACCTGTTCAGCGTCGTCGGTGAAGGTCGCCATGCCCATCAAGCCCACAGGACAGAGGTTGGGGTAGCCGGTCCATGCCTTGGGCGATGCCAACGCTTTCAGTTCGTTAGGGTCAAACCCAAACTTCGTCGCTTCCTCGGCAATGTGGACTTGAAGCAGAAGGTTGACTTGGCGCCCCAATTTGGCTGCCTCTTTCTGCATGACATCGAGCACCTTCACCCGATCCACCCCGTGGACGAGGTGCACGAAGGGGAGGAAGTCCTTGATCTTGTTGGTTTGGACGTGGCCAATCATGTGCCACCGAATGTCCTTGGGAAGCCGCTCGGCCTTGCCGGCGAGTTCTTGCACGCGGTTTTCGCCAAAGTCGCGCTGGCCTGCGTCGTAGGCCTCCATCAAATCGACGTCGGGCTTGGTCTTGCTCACGGCCACCAAGGTCACATCGTGACCGGCCTTCGAGGCGGACGCGTCGACTTGGCCCCGAATCTCCTCCAAACGCTGAGCCACCTTGCTCATGCAGACTGGAATTCGTGGATGAACAGGGCGCTTCGGATTTTGGGTTCCACCCAGGTGCTCTTGGGGGGCAGCGTGTTTCCTTGGTCCGCGACGTGTCGGATGTGCCCAAATGGAATGGGGTGAAGCAACACCAACACCCGGTCAGGGTGCGTGGCGGCCCGGCTGACCCATCCCTGCTCAGGACGAGAGGGTTCCGGGAGGTGCTTGAGCCGTGGATTGTTGCGGGCGTCTTGAATGTCCAACACGCCTTTGAGCACGTGCACATCCACAAAGTCGGCATCTGTGGCCTCGGGACTGTCTGCGTCGCGGATCAAGCGCCATGCGTGTCCTTGGAAATGCACGACGACTTCGCCGGGCTCAGAGGGAGAGACCGCTCCTGAATCCACGCATTCCACACGACAGTGGGGGATGCGGTTCAAGGCGCCTTCGAACGCTTCGATGGCCATGTCCACGCGGCGAATTTCCTTGTGGAAGCCAAGAATGCTCAAGTCCTTCTCCGGCACGACAAAGGCCAAAATCTGCCCCGCACCTTCCAAATCGGGGCGGGCCTTGGCGAGCCTTTGCGAAGACGCCAGTCGGTGGTGGCCATCGGCCAGATACAGGGTGGAATGTGCGCCCCAGGTTTGGGCCATGCGCTTTCCCAACGTTCCCTCTGCCGGGATGCGCCAAATCTCGTGGCGGATGCCGTCCGCGGTCATGAAATCCGTGTGGGACGTTCCGGCCACAACGTCCTTCATCAAGGCGTCGGCCTCGGGGGCCAGGGGGGCATCGTCGGGACGGGCACACAAGATGGGTTCGGCGTGGAACCCCACCGTTTCGAGAAACGTCGCAAAGAGCGTTTCACGGGATTCCAAGGTCTTTTCATGGGTTTTCAATCCACCGTTCGCGCACAAGGAGAGGTCGAGGTTGCACACCACCCCAGTCCAGGCATGCGCGGCCGTCGATTGGCGGTAGACGTACCACTCGGATTGTGAAGCAGCCTCGAGCCAGCCGCGCGCTTTGAAGTGTTGGTAACCGTGACGGACTTCCTCAAAAAAGGCGGCCGTGCCACGCGGAACTTTCACATCGCGGGAGGCGTCGGGATTGATGACCTGGATGTAGGAGTAGGGGTTGTGCTTCAGTTTGTCCTGAAGCTCGAGGTCATCGTAGCTCAAGTAGGAACGAGAGGCCACCAAATGCGCCATGTGCCGGGGTGGGGTCACCGCGGCCAGGGGCTGCATCAAGTGGCCTTGGTTCGTCATGCCAGGGCCGCGATTTGGGCTGCGAGTTCCAAGCCAATGCGGTCTTGCGCTTCGGACGTGGCCGCGCCGATGTGGGGCGTCAGGGCGAGCTTGTCGTGCGCGAGGACATCCGCACGGGGGGCAGGCTCCCCCACAAACACGTCCAGGCCTGCACCGGCCAAGTGGCCTGAATTGAGGGCCGCCATCAAGGCGTCCTCGTCCACCGAGCCGCCTCGCGCCGCGTTCACCAAGAACGAACCGGGCTTCATGGCCGCCAGTTCGGCTTCGCCAATGACGGCGCTGCCATCCGCTTGTGCGGGAACGTGCATACTTACCATGTCTGAGGTGCTGAGCAATTCATTGAGGGGCAGACGGGGACAGTCGATGGTAAGGGTTTGGCCACCCACGGTCACCGACACCTCGCCGTCCGACACGAAGGGGTCGTGCGCGACGACATTCATGCCACAACCCAGCGCGTACGAGGCCAAGGAGCGGCCAATGCGTCCGAAACCGACGATGCCAAGGGTCTTGCCTCGCAACTCCGTGCCTTTGCCGTAGGCCTTCTTCAACGCCTTGAACTCGTCCGCGCCGCGCGCAGGCATTTGGCGGTTGCTGTCGTGCTGGAAGCGCGCCAAGCTGAAGAGGTGTCCCATGACCAATTCGGCCACGCTTTGGGAGGAAGCCGCAGGGGTGTTGAAGACGGTGAGACCTTGGTTTCGTGCGTATTCCACATCGATGTTGTCCATGCCCACACCACCGCGTCCAATGAACTTGAGGGTGGGGCATGCGTCGATCAACGGCTGACGCACTTTGGTGGCCGAGCGTACGAGGATGCCGTCGATGGCGTGCTCGTGGATGAACGCTTGGAGGCTGTCGGCGTCGACAAATTCGGTGTACAAAGTGTGGCCGGCGTCGCGGAGCGCTTGTTCACCGGAGGGGCTGATGCCGTCGTTGGCAAGAATGTTCATGAGGATGGGGAATGGGTAGGGTCAACAAGGTTAGCCGTGGGTGCGTTCAAATTCACGCATCACATTGACGAGCACTTCGACGCTGCTGAGCGGAAGGGCATTGTACATCGAGGCACGGTATCCGCCCACACTGCGGTGGCCTTTGAGGCCACTGATGTCAGCGGCATTCCACGCGGCGTCGAAGTGCGCCGCATGGCTGTCGTCGTTCAAGCGGAACGTCACGTTCATGTGCGAGCGGCTGTCGGTTTGGGCGTGGCCCGAGAACAGGGCGTTTCGGTCAATCTCGGCATAGAGCAGGGCGGACTTGGCCTCGTTCTCTTTCTGGATGGCAGCTACACCACCTTTGGCCTTCAGCCAGCGCAACGTGAGCATGGTGGCGTACACAGAGAAGACAGGAGGCGTGTTGAACATGCTGTCTTTGCCGAGGTGCACGTTGAGGTCCAAGTAGGAGGGAATGTCCCGGCCCGTGGCGCCGAGTTTCTCGGTGTCCACGGCGTACATCACGGCACCGGCCGGCCCCATGTTTTTCTGAACGCCCCCGTAAATCAACGCAAACGGCTCTGCGTCGAATGTGCGGCTCAAGATGTCGGAACTCATGTCTGCCACCAACGGAACGTTGCTGGTGGGCATGTCCGCGTATTGTGTGCCAAAAATGGTGTTGTTCGTGGTGATGTGCAGGAACGCGTTTTGTGCGTCAACCTCGCCGACGGTGGGGATGTGGTCGTAATTGCTGTCTTTGGACGAGGTGACCACGTTGACGTGGCCTGCGTGCTTGGCCTCTTTGATGGCTTTGGCCGACCACGTGCCCGTGTCGGCGTAGGCCGCCTGTCCACCTTCTGGTAGGAAATTCATTGCCGCCGTCAAGAATCCCAGGCTCGCACCCCCTTGCAGGTACAGGATTTCAAAACGATCGGGCAGGTCCAGCAGTTCTTTGGTCAGTGCCCGACATTCGTCCATGGTTTCCACGAAGGCTTTGCTTCGGTGAGACATCTCCACCAAGGAAAGGCCGTGGTCGTCCCAAGACTTGACCGCTTGCGAAGCTTGTTCGAGCACTTCGGCGGGAAGGATGCAGGGACCTGCAGAGTAGTTGTGAATGTGAGCCATGGATGAATGTGTGGCGCAAACGCGCGGTGTGATTTAGGATGTCAAAGTTCCCAAAACGTCACGACGTACAGCCTTTCTTGGGGGGCACAATTTTTCAGAATGTCGCAGGACGATTTGTGCGAAACCTCAAGAGACCAAAACCGGATTTACTTGTATAATGTTTGGGGTTTGACCGGAAGAATCCCGATTTTGGTAGACCATTACACCGGTTTAATCTTCATTCGCATGATTCATTCTCGCTTTGTCAAGACTGCCTGCTGCGCCCTCGTGGCGACGATTGGCGTCTCCGTGCTTGGATTCGCCCAAGATTTTTCGCTCACCGTAGAGGCCACGCCGGCCGTCACGGAGGGGATGACGCAGTACCGTTTTTACGTCAACATGAACGACGCATCCGACCGAATGAGTGCCGTGTTTGGCAACAACGAGTACACGCTCTCTGTTGAAGCGCCTGAAGGGGCATTCAACAGCACTTTCAATTCGAGCTGGAATGCGTCGGGCATCAACCCCGCGTTTGTGCCGGTGTTCCCGGAATTGGTGGACGACACCTACGCCACCATTGGTTTGGAAGGTCCCGCATCATCCTCAGGACTGGAGGGCGCGGCCGATCCCAGCATTGTGGAGGACAGCAACCAGCCCATCACACCGTTCTTCTTGAACGATGGAGCCACGTCGCTTTTGAGCAACACCCTGACCGGCGCCTCGTGGTACATTTTGAACACCGCTTCCAACGGATTGCCCGATTCAGATTTGCGCGTCTTGTTGATGCAGGTGACTTCTTCCGGCAACGTGTCAGGCCAAATGAACTTCCAGGTCTTTCCTCTCGGAATTGGCGCGGACCAACAGCAGTTGAGTGTGGCGTTTGACGGTGCCGGCACCTTCGGCGGAGGTGACGAGGCCGTTTTGGGGTGCACGGATGCCATGGCGTGCAACTTCAACGAAGAAGCGACCGAAGACGATGGGTCGTGTGAATTCACGTCATGCGTCGTGTCTGGCTGCACCGACGAACTCGCATGCAACTACGATGCGACGGCCACGGAAGAGGATGGGTCGTGTGATTTTTGTTCTTGCCAGCGTGCGGCCACACCCTACACCTTGGTGGTGGAAGGGGCACCTGCAGTGGTTGCAGGCATGACGACCTACCGCTTCTACGTGACCCTTCCTGACGAAGGCGATCGATTCAGCGCGGTGTTTGGCAACAACGAATCCAACCTCGAGGTGAGCGCACCTGACGGGGTGTACAACAGCACCTTCAATTCGAGCTGGAACGCGTCGGGCGTCAACCCCGCGTTCTTGCCCGCATTCCCAGAATTGGCCGCGGACACCTACGCCACGGTTGGATTGGAAGGGCCGGCTTCCACCTCAGGACAGGCGGGTGCCGCAGACCCCAGCATCGTGGAAGACGCGAACCAAATGATCACGCCGTTTTTCCTGACCGACGGAGCCACGTTGATGGAAAGCAACACCTTGACTGGGGCGTCCTGGTACGTGTTGAACACGGCTTCCAACGGCCTCGCCAACGACGACAACCGCGTGTTGATCATGCAGGTGACGACGGCAGGCAACGTCTCAGGCCAAATCAGCTACCAAGTTTTCCCACTCGGCTTCGGAGCGGATCAGCAGCAGTTGAATGTGGCGTTTGACGGAGAAGGCATCTTCGGAGGAGACGAGCCGACTGTGGCATGCGGATGCACAGACGATGCCGCGAGCAATTACGATCCGGAGGCCACCTACGACGACGGTTCTTGCCTCTTCGATGTGGCGGGATGCACAGACGCGGAGGCGTGCAACTACGAGGAAGACGCCACGGTGGACGACGGATCATGCGAGTTTGCGGAACCGCTCTTGGACTGCGAGGGCAATTGCTTGAACGACGCCGACGGCGATGGCATCTGTGATGAAGTGGAGGAGGGATGCACCGACGCTGACGCATGCAACTACGATCCCTCGGCGGCGGTGGAAGATGGCACCTGCACTTATCCTGAAGAGGACTACTTGGACTGCGAGGGCAACTGCCTCAACGATGACGATGAGGATGGGGTTTGTGACGAAATCGAAGTGCTTGGATGCACGGCCCCCGATGCCTGTAACTACAGCGCCGACGCCACAGAGGACGACGGCACATGTGAGTACACCTCATGTGTGGTATCGGGTTGTACGGATGACATGGCGTGCAATTACAACGCCGAAGCCACAGAGGACGACGGCTCGTGCGAGTACACCTCTTGTGTGGTGTCGGGCTGCACGGATGCTTTGGCGTGCAACTACAATGCCGAAGCCACGGAGGACGATGGCTCGTGCGACTTCTGTTCTTGCCAGCGTCCACCCACACCATACACCTTGGTGGTTGAGGGAGCCCCAGCAGTGGTTTCAGGCATGACGACCTACCGCTTCTACGTGACCCTTCCGGATGCGGGCGACCGTTTCAGCGCGGTGTTTGGCAACGACGAGTCCACCTTGGAGGTGAGTGCCCCCGAAGGAGTGTTCAACAGCTCCTTGAACTCAAGCTGGAACGCGTCGGGCATCAACCCCGCGTTCTTGCCCGCATTCCCTGAGCTCGCGGCGGACACCTATGCCACCATTGGATTGGAAGGGCCGGCTTCCACCTCAGGTCAGGCTGGTGCCGCAGACCCCAGCATCGTGGAAGACGCGAACCAAATGATCACGCCTTTCTTCTTGAATGACGGGGCCACCTCGTTGTTGAGCAACACCTTGACGGGTGCCTCGTGGTACATTTTGAACACGGCGTCCAATGGGTTGGCCGATGCCAATGGCCGCGTGTTGATCATGCAAGTGACGACGTCAGGCAACGTGTCAGGCCAAATCAGCTACCAGGTCTTCCCCCTCGGTGTGGGCGCCGATCAACAACAGTTGAACGTGGCCTTCGATGGGGTTGGAGAGTTTGGCGGAGAAGAACCCACCGTGTCCTGCGGTTGCACAGATGACGCAGCGGTGAACTTTGATCCCAACGCCGATTACGACGATGGTTCCTGTGTCTTTGACGTGCTCGGTTGCACGGATGCCTTTGCATGCAACTACGACGAGGCTGCCACCCAGGACGATGGATCTTGTGTGTACTGCGATTGTGGCGGCGAGGACGCTCCGGCTTACACGCTGAGTGTCGAGGCATCCGCGGCGGTGCAGTCAGGTGCCACGACGTACCGGTTCTACGTGAACATGGTCAACGCAACCGACAAACTCAGTGCGGTCTACGGGAACAATGAAGAGGCCTTGAGCATCCAGGCTCCTGCCGGCATTTACAACAGCGAATTGAACACGTCTTGGAATGCCTCTGGTTTGGCCGCAGCCTTTGTGGACCTCTACCCCGAAATGGCCGACGATTCCTACGCAACCATCGGTTTGACAGGACCCGCATCTGAAGCTGCGTCGGGCTCTGTCAATCCAGACTTGGCCGAGTCGGTGGAGGCACCGTTGACCATTGCGGATTTCTTCACGACTGGAGGTGCAGACTTGGACATTTCAGATGCCGTGGGCGGCATTTGGTACGTGGCAGGACCGGCGACGAATGCGAACGCCGGAGAGGAGGGTCGTGTGTTGGTCATGCAAATCACAACCGAAGGTGCGTTGCTTGGCACCGTGAACGCCCAAATCTTCCCAGAAGGTGACGGACAAGAAGAGTTCAAGTTGAGCTGGACATTCTCTGGTGCCGGCACGTTCGACGCAGATGGGTTCGGAAACGCATGTGGATGCACGGATGCAGAGGCCATCAACTACAATCCAGCGGCAGAGTACGACGACGGCTCGTGCGTGTTTGGGGTGGCCGGTTGCACGGATGCCACGGCGTGCAACTACGAGGAAGACGCCACGTTGGACGACGGATCGTGTGAATTCCCTGAGCCTGGACTGAACTGCGACGGCACGTGCGTCAACGACGCCGATGGGGATGGGGTTTGTGATGAAAACGAAGTCTTGGGTTGCACCAACCCCGACGCCACGAACTACGACCCTGCGGCGACGGACGACGATGGCTCGTGTGAAGTTCTTGGCTGCACCTACGCCTTGGCCAACAACTACAACGAGGCGGCCACGGATGACGATGGGTCGTGTGAGTTTGACCTCACAGGCAGCTCATGCCCTGGAGACCTCGACGGAAGTGGCCTCGTGCAGCTGAACGACTTGCTTGATTTCTTGCTCGTGTACGGAACGTACTGCGAAGAGTGAGTTTCCCGCGAAACAGGACAAGAAAAAAGGCGCCCCGCGGGGCGCCTTTTTCATGCAGTGAATCCAGCCTCACTTGCCTTCGGCAAAGGCAATGATCTCTTCGCCCAGGGGGTCGGCACCGCTGCCCAAGGCTGCGGCCAATTCGCCCTTTTCATTGACCAAGAACTTGGAGAAATTCCAGCGCACCTTGTGGTCGCCTGAGCCGTTGAGCGCCTTTTGCGTCAACCATGCATAGACCGGGTGTTGGTCGTCGCCTTTGACTTTGACCTTGCCCATCATTTGGAAGCTGACCCCGTAGTTGCGCGTGCAAAATTCACGGATGTCCCCAGAGGAACCGGGTTCTTGCATGCCGAATTGGTTGCAAGGGAATCCGAGAATCACAAGGCCCTGGTCCTTGTAGCGGTTGTGCAACTCTTCGAGGGGTTTGTATTGAGGCGTGTAACCGCAACGGGATGCGGTGTTGACAATGAGGACGCGCTTGCCTTTGAGGTCTGCGAAGGAAAAGTCGTCGCCTTCCAAAGTCTCGGCGCGGAGGTCGTAGAATGAAGCCACAGCGGGTGCAGGTTGATGCCAAACGTTGGCGTTGAACGTATTCCAAGCCACAAGACCCGCGGCGCCAAGCACCGCGAATGCAGCTGATGCGAAGGTAGTTGTCATGTTCATGACCTCATCAACGCCGTTCGAGGGCCAAAAGTTCAATGGGTCAGGCGCCCCAACGTGACCGGAAGGGGGCGGGGATCCGTCGGCCCAACGAGGCGCGCAACGTTCCTTGGGGGTCGGTCCATGCCGGTGCCATCCAAGCAGGCAAAAGAAGCAACATCAATGCACCCAGCGCTGCAGCCAATGCAGCCTCTTGCCACCACGTCAGGGACAACGCAAGCATGGTGCCGGTGGTGAGCAATGAGAGGCCGATGCCCGCGCGAAGGGCGGTGCCCAACTGGGCAAGGTGAAGTCCAAGCCTGCGCATGACCCAACCCGTGGTTAGCACCCACTGCAGACAGGAGGCAGCCACGACCGCCCAGGCTGCACCCTGCAGGTCCAAGCCCCGTTCGAGTGCGGCAAACACACCGGCACCGACCGCGATGAAAAAGACGAGTTTGATGCCGATGCCTGCACGCAATCCGTCAAGGGCCCGAAGGTTGGCGTCGCCCAGTTTGGTCAACGCACGGAAGGCCACCGCGGCAAAGAGGATTTGGACCACGGGGGCGGCCTCTGCGAAGGGGTCGCCCAAAAACAGCCACGTCACGCCCTCGGCTTGAACCACCAAGGCCGAGGCAAGCGGGATGGTGACCAAGGCGACCAAGTGCATGGCGCGCAGGGTGACCTGACGCATTTGGTCTTCGTCTGTTTGGATGCTCGAGAGCCCGCTGAACAGCACGCTGTCGCCAAGTTTTCCCAGCACCGTGATGGGTTGCCCCATGAGGTGCACGGCGCGGTCGTACAGGCCAGTTTGGCCCGTGGTCATCTTTTCACCCACGAAGTACAGGTCAACTTTCGCGGCGGCGTACGTCAAGAGGTTGAAGGCGGTGCTGCGGAAGCCATACCCCAGCAATTGTCGGATGCGCGAAAGCTTGAATCCGAGCGTCAGCGGGACGCGGGCGAACCAGAGGTAGCCGAGGCTGAGGACTGCGTTTTGGACCAACAGCGCGCTGACGTAAGCCCAAACCCCCGCGCCATTGTACGCCAAGGTCAGGCCCACCATCAAGTTGCCCACCACCATGCCGGCCAGGGCACAGCCCGTCAAGGTCTTGAAGTTCATGTCTCGCACGAGCAGGCTGCGGGACACCACGCTGAAACCCGAAATGACGAAACTCAAGGAAATCCAACGCAACACAGGACGCAGGGTTGGCTCCCCGTAGTGATGGGCCACCTCAGGGGCGAGGACGAACATCATCCCAAAAAACAGCAAACCCAGCCCAGCGCTGAACCACCATGCGGAGGCGATGTGTTTGGGCTCCAAGTCATTGAACTGCACCACCGAGGGCCCGATGCCCACTTGCGCAAAGATTTCGACCACACCGACCACGATGAGGGCAATGGCCATGATGCCAAAGTCCTCCTGGGTCAGAAGCTCCGCGAGGATGCGGATGTAGACGAGCTGCAGAATAACCTGCAGCAAAACATTGAGGCTTTGCCAGCTCAGCGAAGCCCCCCACAAGGGCGTGCGGCCCTTGGCCGCCATCAGCGTGCGATGCTTACCGCGCGGCGCTCACGGATGACCGTGATTTTGACCTGACCGGGGTAGGTCATTTCATTCATGATGCGCTGGCTGATGTCGAAGGACAACTGGTCGGCCTGGTCGTCGCTGACCTGATCGCTTTCCACCATCACGCGAAGCTCGCGTCCTGCTTGGATGGCGTACGACTTGGTCACTCCGGGGTATTCCAGGGCCAAGTTTTCGAGGTCACGCAGGCGCTGGATGTAGGCTTCGACCATCTCCCGTCGTGCCCCTGGACGTGCGCCGCTGATGGCGTCACAAACCTGGATGATGGGGGAGAGGAGCGAGGTCATTTCGATTTCGTCGTGGTGCGCACCGATGGCGTTCAACACGTCGGCGCGTTCTCCCGCTTTCTCGGCGATTTTCATACCCAAAAGCGCATGCGGCAATTCGCTCTCTTCGTCGCTGACTTTGCCGATGTCGTGCAGGAGGCCCGCACGCTTCGCTGCTTTGGCGTCCAATCCGAGTTCTGCTGCCATGGTGGCGCAGAGGTTGGCCACTTCGCGGCTGTGCTGCAACAGGTTTTGTCCGTAAGACGAGCGGTACTTCATCCGTCCCACCATGCGAACCAGTTCGCCTTTCATGTTGTGAATGCCCAGGTCAATCACGGTGCGCTTGCCCGTCTCGGCAATTTCTTCCTCGATCTTTTTGGTGACCTTCGCCACAACCTCCTCGATGCGGGCGGGGTGAATGCGGCCGTCCGTCACGAGCTGGTGCAGGGAGAGGCGCGCAATCTCACGACGCACAGGATCGAAGCAGCTCAAAATGATGGCCTCTGGCGTGTCGTCCACAATGAACTCAACCCCGGTAGCGGCCTCGAGGGCGCGGATGTTCCGTCCTTCTCGGCCAATGATGCGGCCCTTGACGTCGTCGTTTTTGATTTGGAAGACCGAGACGCTGTTTTCGACGCTGTGCTCGGTGGCGACACGTTGAATGGTCTGGATGACAATCTTCTTGGCCTCTGCGTTGGCGCGCTCTTTGGCTTCGTCGATGATGTCCTGGGCTTGGCTTGCGGCCATGCCACGGGCTTCCGTCTTGATTTGCTCGACCATGGCCGACTTGGCATCGTCGGCCGTCATGCCACTGAGTTTTTCCAAGGCATCAATGGCCTTTTTGTGGTCGGCATCGAGGTCTTTTTGCTTCTTCTCTAACGCGTTGAGGCGTTGGTCAAGCTTCTCTTGGTCCTTCTTGAGTTGGCGGTCGGCGTTTTTGTTCTGGTCAATGGTCCGCTGAAGGTTGGATTCGGTGCGCTTGATGCGCTCCTCGCGTTCGTTCAGTTTGCGGTCCAAATCCTTGCGTTGGTTGGCTTGCTTTTCCTTCAGCGCAATGAATTTCTCCTTGGCTTGAAGGATTTTCTTTTCCTTGATGGATTCTCCGCGGAGTTCGGCTTCGCGGACAATGCTTTCGGCTTTGCCAGTCAACACGCGCATGAAGAGAAAGTAGCCTGCGCCTCCTCCGAGAAGGAGTCCGGCGGCTGCGGCGAGTATGGGGTTCATGGGGTGTGAAGTTGGGCCTTGCGGCTCATCCCTCAAGTGCCTTCTGAATGCGTTGGAGAAGGTCTTCGACTTCGGCGCCAGACCACGCAGCATCCGCACTGCCCTTGGCAGGTTGCGGGGCATTTGATTGGGCTTGGACGGCGATTTGTAAGGCGGCCATGGCCATCAAGTCAATGCGATCGGTGATGGCATATTGGGACTTGAGCTGCGCGATTTGGGCCTCCACGGCCTCGGCAGCAGCACGCACGACGTCGACCTCTTCAGGGGAGAGGGTCAGGGGATATGAGCGTCCTCCAAGTTTGACGTCGAGTGTTTCCATGGTGTCGATTCTCAAGATTTGAGAAGGGCGATGCAATTGTCGATTTCTTCCACCAGCGCGTCCAGCTCACTTGCAGTCAAGGATGAGTCTTGGGGCGAGGGGTAAGATTGATTGTGAATGTGGCTGTTGTCCTGTCGTTCCTTGTTCAATGCCTCCTCGGTGGCCTCCAGTCTCTGTTGCAACTCTCGGTTGCGATCCTTCAGACCCGTGTATGCGTCGAGCAGACGGCTCACGGCGTCAGTCAATGAGGAGAGTTGTTGTTGAGGGTTGGACATGGGAACAGCTCGTGAACAAAAGTACGTGACGAAAGGCAACATGCTCGGGGGTGGCACATGTAGTTTTACACCATGCGCACTGCAATTTGTCTTGATTCCGCGGCCTTACTCACTTGGGGGGCGTTCTCTTCGTTGAGATTTTGGAAAAAATTGTGCATCAGTGTGTTGTGTTTCATTGTTTCAACTGGCACAAAAAGTGCACTGGCCCAAAAAACAACACGGGCCGCGCAGTTCAAAGCACAGCACGCGTGGTCCGCCCCGCTTCGCATTGAGCCGATGCTGAGTGGCAATTTTGGCGAGTTGCGGGGCAACCACTTCCACACGGGCGTGGACCTCAAAACGGAAGGGCGCGAGGGTTTGGTGGTGATTGCCGCAACCGACGGTCAAGTGTCTCGCGTCAAGATGTCGCCATGGGGCTACGGCAACGCCTTGTACCTCGACGGACCTGACGGGGTGACCACCGTGTACGCGCACTTGCAACGGTTCGCGCCCAAAGTCCAGTCTTGGGCCGTGGAGCGAACGTATGCGGTTCGGTCGTTGGGGTTGGATGCGTCGCCTCCGGCCTCCGCAGGATTGCATTTCCAAGCGGGCGACACGTTGGGGTGGAGCGGCAACTCAGGGGGCAGCGGAGGACCGCACCTTCATTTTGAAATCCGGTCGACGGCCAACCAGCACCCCTTGAATCCCCTTGACGGGTGGTTGGACAAGGTGGACACCAGGCCACCTGTGCTTCCCGCGCTGTGGGTGGAGTCGGCAACCGATTGGTACCGCGTGTCCCTGCCCGCTTCAGACACACTGAGTCTGAAAAGCAAGGTTCGATTCTCAGTCGAGGGGTACGACTTGCTGGACGGCGCGTCCAACATTTGCGGCTTGCGGACGTTGGAAGCCGAGATTGTGGAAGAGGGGTCGGAGGTGTTGTTGACGCATCGTGCGTCGTGGGGAGAGTTGGATTTTGGGGTGAACAAGGACATGAATGCCCATGCATTCTATCCGGTGTGGTCCTCGACTCGCGACCAAGTACATCGGCTGCATCGCTTTCCAACCAACCGCTTGGGCATCTACGAAACGCCGGCAAGTGCGGGTTGGGTGGAGCTTGCTGCCGGGCAGCACGCCGTGCTTTCCATCGAGGCGACGGATGCGGCAGGCAACAGCGTTTCCATGGACGTGCCGTTGGTGGGTGGACAGCCAGAGATGCCGTCTGACCCGTGGTGCGACGATTTGGGCGCGCAAGACCATGGCGAATGGCAGGTTGAACCAGGTCTTGCCGGAACCGAGCGCCATGGGCGTTTTGAATTTGCCTGGAAGGCAGGAACGTTTTTTGAATCTGAAACCATGCGCGCGTTTGTCCGGGACAATGGCCGTACGCTCGCCCTGGAGCCCACCGAGGTTCCCTACCGCAAATCCCTCCAAGCCCAATGGCCTGTGCCGTCGTCGGTGACCGTGTGGGAAGGGGCGTGGTCCATTTTGCCACGCGATACCTTGCCCTCCGACCGATGGTTGGCGGTTCAGCGCAAGGAGGGCGGGGACGTGGCGCGCGCCGTGGTTGCCTCATGGCTGGATGAAGCGTGGGAGGTCGATCTTCCACGAGGCGGGGAGTGGACCCTCGAACGGGACACGGTGGCGCCCCGTGTGCTTCCGTACCACAGTGGCACACCGCTCGTGGCTTCAGGCGACGCGGTGTGGTTCCTCGAGGACGCGCTGGCTGGAATCGAAGACGTGGAGTTGCGCATCCAAGGCCAATGGGCTCGTGCGGTTTGGGACCCCAAACGAAACATGCTCACGTACGAGGCTTCCGACGCAATCCACCCGAGGGGTGTGGCGTGTCCCGTTACCCTGACAGTCACGGACGAGGTAGGCAACACGACGACTTGGGAGCGCAGCCTCACCTGGCCGTAAATGGGCGAGTTCAGCGCCTGTTTTGGATCAAGCTGTAATCGAGGAAATAGAGGGCGCGGATGGAGACGGAGTTGGTGAACCCTTCCTCCAGCATGCTTTGCCAATTGTTCCAATACCCTTCCGGGAGGTTGGTACCTGCCTCGTTGAGGGTGTTCTTCCACACCACACGTAATTCACTTCCCGGAGAGAAAATCCAGCGGTAGACGAGATCCACACTCCAGGCGTTGTAGTTCAGGTCGCGGCTTGACGTGCCCGTGGCCTCGTCGATCAGCAGCTCGTTGAATGGCGTGTCTGAATTGAGGCTGCCGTCGGCGTTCAGTTCATAAAACTGGTGGTAGTCCACCACACTCCAATAGTGCCGGATGCGGGCGGACAAGCTGGAAGTGGGGTTGAAGATGTAACTCGCATTGAGCACGTGGGTGTGACTCGTGTTCTCACGGCGCCCAAACAAACTCACAGGCCCTCCAAAGTCATCTTCTTCCAGAGAGGCCCAGCCGCGCTCGTTGTGTCGCACTTGCCAGCTCCACACGTAGTCTGCGCTCAACCGGTCGCTGAAGCGGAAGCGGGGCGCGAGGCGAAGGAAAAATTCATCCCAGTTCGGGGTGTCGGGACGCCACCTGTGTTTGATGAATCCATCCAAAGCGAAGGCGCGCCTGTAATCTGTGGACGTCAAGAACTCCGCAGACGTCCATTGAGGCGTTTCAAAGGGGATGGCATCCAAGCGTGAGGCAAACCAGTCCTTTCCGTTTCGCGGCTGCCCTTCCAATTCGAATTTGTTGAACCAAAACGTATTGGACACCGCGGCCCATTCCGCGCCCCACGTGGTGTTGCTGTAAGCCCGCGGCGCAAAGAGGTGGTTGATTTCTGCATCCAGAGACCACCACATGCGGTTGAAGGCGCCAAAGGGTTGGTAGATGCCGTATTCGACGTTGCCAAACGTGACAATTTCGTTGGGCGCAGCCAAGTAGCCGAGGTCGTTGGGGTTGTAGTTCTCTGACTCGCGGTAGTGTCCCAAACTGCCTCGCAATTGACCTGACGTTTTGGACACATTCATGCCCCAACGGTACCCCTCATCGTGGGCGGAGGTGTCGCCTTGGGCCATGGTGTTTCTCGCCGCATTTCCGGTGAGAGACCAGCTGTTGGCCTTGTTGCGGAAGCTGTATTCCGTGCCTTGCACGTAGGCGTCGCGCCCGTCCTCAGAACGGAGGGTGTTCGTGCTGAGCAGGGTGATGAACCCGTTGTTGGGCAGGTTTTGGTCTGCCACGGTCACGTTGTAGGAGGTCAGTGCGTTGCTCCCGTCGGTGGTGTCTCGGGCGAACGCTTGGAAGACGCCGATGCCTGTGCTCGAGGCTGTTCGGCCACTGAATTTGGTGGCGTTGAAAAGTTGCCCTTCCGAACCCACGCGTCGGCTGTAGAACAAGCCGCCTTTGTTGAACAGGTCGGTGCCCTCCAAGAAGAAGGGGCGGTTTTCGGCAAAGCGCACCTCGTATGGACTGAGGTTGAGCACGAGGTTGTCCGTGACCACCTGGCCAAAGTCGGGGACCAAGGTCATGTCCACAGTGAATGCATCGCCGATGCCGACTTTGGCGTCAAGGCCGCCGTTGACGGGCGCAGCCCATTGTCGGTCACCTTGGTCATCCACGGCGGTCGTCGCGTAGGCGCTGACGTAGGGGAACAAGGCGATTCTCGGGGGGGTGTCCACGCCTTGGATGCCTCGAAGCACACCGCCTTGGTTGACCATGCCGTTCATGGTGGGGTCGAGGGCGTTCCACACGGTTTCTTCCCGCGAACGGCGCACGGTACGCCAAATGTTCATGCCCCATTCTTGTCCCACACCCTCAGGCAAGGTGGGCATGCGGAATTGGCTCCACGGCACGCGAATCTCCGTGGACCAGCCTCCGGGGTGGATTTGGCTTTGCACCTCCCAAACCCCATTCCACGCATCGTCCGATCCTTGGGCGTTCATGATGAAGTCGTTCAACGACCCCCGTGGCGTGGTGCTGAAGCCCACCGAATTGATGCCGTCGTTGTACGGGCTGAACCAGATGCCAAACTCGTCCGAATTTTCCACCTGATCTCGCACACTCAACTGCTGCAGGATGGAATCCGGCGCGGTGTCGTGCATCTGTGCAGCGATGTACAAGTTTTGGTCGTCGTAGGCAATCCACACCTCGGTGCGGTGGGTGGGGGCACTTTGCGGAAACGGTCGGCTTTGGGTGAAATGCGTGGCACTTGGCGAGGTTTGCCAAATGTCCTCTTGAAGCAAGCCATCGAGTTGGGGAGGCGTCTCGGTGCGAAACGCGTTGGCCACTTGGTCGGTCAGGTTGAAGGGCGCTTGGGCATTCATGCCCCAACAGCAACCCACCAAAAACGTGCCCCACAGGGCGTGTTGGATGTGTTTGCTCAACGGTAAATGCGTTGCTTGTTCAACCAGCTTTGGTAAGCGCGGGCGTTGCGCAAATGTTCTCTGTAGGTCCGCGCAAAATCGTGGGTACCATCGCCTCCCGGTTTGGCGCACATGTACAAAAATGCGTGTTCGGCGGGATGCAAGACGCTCTGCAGATAGCGCGGGTCCACATACCGAATCGGCCCGGGAGGCAGTCCGCGGTGTTTGTAAGTGTTGTACGGCGAATCCACCTCTTTGTGCACATCCAATACCCGGCGAATGGACGGGTCTCCAAGGGCAAAAATGAGGGTGGGGTCTGCTTGCAGGGCCATGCCCTTGTTCAACCGGTTGAGGTACAAGCCTGCCACCGCTGGCGCCTCAGAAATCACTGCAGTCTCTGCCTGCACGATGGAGGCCAACACCGTGGCTTCCTTGGGCGACAATCCTTGGGCTCTGGCCGCAGCCACGCGATCTTCATTCCACCACCGCGCGTGCTCAAGTAGAAGTCTTTCGCCCAGCGCTTGGGCATCGGTTTCCCACCACATCTCATAGGTGTTGGGAAGCACCCGCCACATCATGGAATCTTGCGCAAGCATGTTCGCCACCTCGATGCTGTCGGCGTGAATGCGCCGGGTGGCGGTCCCCGCAACGGGTCCGACATCTCGCCCTGCCCGGACGACCACCTTCACGGCTTCTCGGTTGCCCGTCACAAGTCGTGCGGCGCTGTTCCTCACGGATTCACCCGCTGGAAAGCGATAGCGGCCGGCTTTCAAACGGCCTTCCCATGACCTCATCTCCACGTGGTCAAGGATACGCTGACCGGAGGGGGGGAGTTGCGCCTCGAGCCGGGCCAGGTGTTGCACGGCATTGTCCCCGGGCCACAGTTCCACCGTGACGTCTTGGTCGGTCCACGTGCCGGCCATCCAGCGGTTCCACGCCAGCACCGAGAGCCCCAAACCAAGACCGAGGACCAACAATCCTCCTGTGAGAACGCCTTTTTTGCTCATGTTTCTTCCTTTTCACTGCAATCACCGGCCAAAAAGAGCTGCAAGGTGACCACATCGCTCCAGCCTCCTTGAGGGGTCCGAATCCACTGTTCACGGCGTCCCGTCGTGCGGTAGCCCGCGCGCTGGAACAACCCCAACGAGGCGTCGTGGTGGGCCGGGACTTCCGCGTACAATTGCCTCAGGCCCAAATGAGACGAAGCATGGTCACGCAGAAGCGCCAAGCCCGCGATCGCATGGCCCGCACGTCTTTCGGAGACATCGATGTGCACAGCCACACCTGCCCGCAGCTGCCGTGGTTCGAAGTCATACAAGTCGAGCGCCCCCACAGTGCGCCACGGCGAACCAGGTGCGTCGCGGGTGTCGAGCATCCAGCGCAATTGGCGATCGCGGTACAGGTCGTGGTTGCCCGTGGCAAATTGGGTCATGGCCTCCACGCTGACGGGCAAGACGCTGGCGCCCATCCACCAGTCCTCACTGGCATTTTCCCAGGAGTGCAAGGCTTGCACATCGGCCAATTCCATGGCGCGCAATCGATGGTGGTCGCAGGTCAACACGCTGCGAAGATAGCCGTACCTTCGGCCTCATGTGGAGATTGGTAACAGCCCTTGGATTGGGGGTCTTGTTTGTCGGGTGCACCGTCAACCAAGACCTGATGTTTCGCACGGAGGCAGACCACGTGTTTGACTCGCTGAGCGACACCCAACACGAAGCCTACACGCTTGCGCCCAACGACCGTTTGCAATTGCAGTTGTTTTCCAACCGCGGTCAACGCTTGATGGCCATGACTGCAGGTTCCGCAGCGGACAACCAAGGTGCCAACAACCTGTTCCAGCAGCAACAGCGCGCCATGTTCACGTACCGCGTGGAACTCGACGGCACGGTAGAACTGCCGGAAGTGGGCGCGGTCATGCTTGCAGGCTTGACCCTGGATGAGGCGGAGCGCAAAATTGAAGCGGCGTATGAGTCGGAATACGTCGACCCCTATGCGTTGCTTCAGGTGGTGAACAACCGTGTTCTTGTGTTTCCCGGGGAGGCTGGGCAGGCGACGGTCATCACGCTCCAGAACCAAAACACAACCGTCATCGAAGCGTTGGCCCAGGCCGGAGGCATCCGCCAGCGTGGACGCTCCAAACAAATCAAACTCATTCGTCAGCGCGGCGAGGACAACCTCGTGTACCACATGGATTTGAGCACCGTGGACGGTTTGGAAGCTGCACGAACCATTGTTCAAGCCAACGACATCATCTATGTCGAATCCAACCCTCAGGTGGTCAGGGAGGTCTTGGCCGATGTGTCGCCGGTGGCCCAATTGGTGACGACGTTCACGTCGTTGTGGTTGACGTATCAAGTGCTGCTTTCTCAAGATTGATGGAAGTCCAAACCACCCCTTTGGAAGGATTGTTGCTCGTGCGTCCGCGCGTTTTCGGAGACGCCCGGGGCTCTTTCTCGGAAACGTGGAATCAACGTGCATTCGACGAAGCTGTGGGGGAGGAGGTTCGTTTTGTTCAAGCCAACGAGAGTCGTTCGAAAGCAGGCGTGTTGCGTGGGTTGCATTTTCAGGCGCCTCCGCACGCCCAAGGCAAATTGGTGCGTGTGGTGCAGGGGAAGGTCTTGGATGTGGCGGTGGATGTACGCAAAGACAGTCCGACGTTTGGACAACACCACGCAGCCTTGTTGACCGCCGAGAACAGGTGGCAGTTTTTCATCCCCCCGGGGTTTGCCCACGGCTTTGCCACCCTGGAAGACGACACCGTGTTTCATTACCTGTGCACCAACCTCTATCACCCTGAGTCTGAAGGGGCCTTGTTGTGGAACGATCCGGACCTGGGCATTGACTGGGGCCTGGATGCGCCTGTGGTGAGCGACAAAGACGCCCAAGCCGAGGCCTTTGCGACGTTTGAGTCGCCCTTTGTGCGGTGATCCTACACCGCATTTGGAATTTACACTTATCGAAGAAAGCTTGTTGGAAAGGAGCGGTGCTCTGGCCCAATCTGGCGTGCATGGCGTTGCAACTTGTGAGCCATGTCCATGGTTCCCAAAACCCCAATGATTGCCGCGTTTGCCTTGTTCCTTGGCGCAGGGGCGTGGTTCAGTTCCTTTTCAGTGGCGAGCAAAGTCCCTGACTTTGTAGATGCCTTAAAGCGTCATGCCCCAGTCATTGCCCCGGCCATGCCAGGTGCCTTGACCTTGTTTGAGGAGCCTGTGCCTTTGGAGGCCTTTGGTGTGCGGGAGGCGTTGGATCGCGAATTGGTGGTCAACACGTACCGGCACAGTTCCACCATTCTCTACCTCAAGCGTGCCGCACGTTGGTTTCCCATCATCGAGCCGATTCTGGAAGAAGAAGGGGTCCCCGCAGACTTCAAATACCTCGCGGTCATCGAAAGCGGTTTGAGTCAGGTGGTGAGCCCTGCTGGTGCCTCTGGTTTTTGGCAATTCATGAAGCGGACGGCACCCGAGTACGGGTTGGAAGTCTCCGCCACGGTGGACGAGCGGTACCACGTTGAGAAGGCGACCCGTGCAGCATGCGCGTACCTCACGGAGGCCCACGAGCGATTTGGCAGCTGGGTGCTCGCCGCGGCGTCCTACAACATGGGCCGGACAGGGGTGGCGAAAGCCCTTGAGTCGCAACACGTCGCCACGTACTGGGACCTTCACTTGAACTCGGAAACGGCGCGTTACGTGTACCGCATGTTGGCCCTTCGGGAAGTCATGGAATCTCCAGAGATGTATGGATTTCACTTGGGACGCCAGGACGTGTACGCGCCCCTGGATTGCCGAACGGTGAACGTGTCGAGCAACATCGACGATCTCGCCGAATTTGCCCTGTCACAGGGCACGACGCTTCGGGAGTTGAAGGCCATGAACCCTTGGCTTCGAGACACCCACCTCGACGTTCCGGAAGGAAAATCTTACGCCGTCTCCGTGCCTGCTTGAAAACCCCCAACGTGGATGGCTGAGGTTTTGAGCCGCTTGAGTCCTTCTTCTTCAACCACGTAACGGGCCTCAACCCCTGGCTGACGGAGCGCCTCCATCACATCGAGCACGGCGCCCGCCGGCACCCGCGCTTCGTGGAGGGCGCGATGAAGGTCCTTCCAAGCCCAAGCTTTGGAAGCTTCGTTGAGGGCATCCATCAGAGGTGCTCGGTGCACGATGCGTTCGGCGTTGGTGTGAAATGCCTCCTCAGACAGCAATTCTTCCATCCCTAGGGTGCGACAAAGCCCCTCGAATTGGGCGTCGCTTCCCACCGCCAGCACAAGCTGCCCGTCCGCGCATTCAAGAAGGTCCCCGTAAGGCGCAATGTTGGGGTGCGATGAACCCTGGCGCTGAGGCGTCTTGCCATTGATCAGGGCATTGGTGCCTTGGTTGGCAAGTGCAGTCAGACCTGAGCCAAGAAGGCTGACCTCGGCATACCATCCGAGGCCCGTTTTTTCGCGCTGATAGAGTCCGCCAAGGACAGCAGCACGCATGTGGTGGGAGGCCAGGACGTCCATGAGGGCCACGGGCATGCGTGCAGGCGGCTTGTCCGGATGCCCATTCATGGACATGAACCCGGTTTCTGCTTGAATGACCACGTCGTAGGCCAGCCGCGAGGGGTCCATGTCATGTCCCACAAGCCGAATGTGGACCAGGGAAGGGAAGGATGTCCGGAGTTCGTGTGGCAGAAGCCCCATGCGCTCGAGGTCTCGCCATTTCATGTTTTGCAACAACACGTCGGTGTCCGCGAGTTGGTCACGAAGCCATGCGCGGCCCCGTTCTGACTTCAGGTCGCATGTGGCGATGCGTTTCCCGGTGTTGGCCGAGGAGAAGTAGGCCGAGGTTTGGTCTGTGGCTTCACCTTGGGCGCGCCACGTCCGGGTGACATCCCCTCCAGGTGCTTCCACCTTCAGCACGTCGGCACCACATTCGGCCAAAAAAGAACCCGTCAACGGACCTGCAAGCACGCTCGACAAGTCCAGCACTTTCAGTCCTTGCAGCAATCCATTCATGCCTCCAAGGTACGTGCAATGTGCAGAGTCAGGAAGCGGCAGACAGCGCCGCTTTGTAGGTGTCGATGGCGCGTTGGCGGGCCATTTTGTGGTCCACGATGGGGTCGGGGTAGGCCGCGGTTCCCCACTCGGGGACCCATTGTTTCACGTACTCGTATTTCCTGTCGAACTTCTGCAATTGCGACGTGGGGTTGAAGACGCGGAAGTAGGGGGCCGCATCGCATCCAGACCCCGCAGCCCATTGCCATCCGCCCACGTTGCTGGCAAGTTCAAAGTCGAGCAGGTGGGCGGCAAAGTGCCGTTCCCCCAGTCGCCAGTCCAAGAGCAGGTGCTTGCAGAAGAACGAGGCCACCACCATTCTCACGCGGTTGTGCATAAAGCCCGTGGCAAGCAACTCTCGCATGCCGGCATCGACGAGGGGATACCCCGTTTTGCCTTGGGTCCAGCGCTCGAAGTGCGCGTCGTCGTGACGCCACGGCACGAGGTCGTACTGTGGGCGAAACGCATCCTTCATGCTGTGCGGAAAGGCGTGCATGATGTGCTGGTAGAAGTCGCGCCAAATCAACTCGGTCAACCACTTTTCGCTGTGCTTGAACCCCGCTTTGGCCGCTTTTCGAATGCTCATGGTTCCAAACCTCAGGTGCACGCTCAACCGGGAGGTGCCTTGCACCGAAGGCACGTCGCGCAGGTCGGCGTACTTCGCAAGGACATCCTTCGAAATGACAGCTTCAGGGGCTGAAATGAAACTCCGTTCGAACCCCATGGATTCGAGCGAAGGAATGGAGGCAGGCGCCCAACGGTGCAAAGAACCAAGGTGCGCTTCGGAAGGAGCGGAAGCCATGTTCTCCTCGGTCAGATTCAAGTGCCAGCGCTTGCTGAAGGGCGTGAAGACCGTGTAGGGCGTGTCGTCGGGTTTCATGACCTCGCCAGGCGCTTGAATCACGTGGTCGGTGAAGGTGTGAAAAGCCACCCCGTGTTGCCCGAGGTTGGCTTGGACTTGCGCATCGCGTGTTTGGGCGTAGGGCTCATAATCCTCATTCGTGTACACTGCCCGAACCTGTCCTGACGCGGCAAGGGTCGCCAGAATTTTGACCGGGTCGCCATGGGTGACGAACAACCCACTGCCGTGTTCGCCTGCTTCCTCGTGGAGTTGCGAGATGCGGTCATGCAAGAATGTCACTCGCGCGTCCGCTGTGTTGTCAAGGCGATCCAGAATGTTTTTGTCAAACACGAACATGGGCACCACAGGCGAGCCAGAGGTTAGTGCGGCATGGAGGGCGCGGTTGTCCTGCCAACGCAGGTCGCGACGGAACCAATGGATGACAACTGGGGAGTCAAAGGAGGGGATGGACATGGAGGCGAGGTTGAGAAAATGTTGGGCAAGGAAACGGCCCGCTTTCGCGGGCCGCCCTTTGTTCCAAAAACTGGATCAAAACACCTTACGATCTCGTGAATGTTTTGCATTCACACCTACACCAACAGGCCATCTGAAGAAAGGTTCAACGGCCGCGAACTTTTTTTTCTAAGTGCTGTTCTCCCTCCAAACCCAAAACCATTATTCAGTCTTATGAAGCATTTCTTTACACTCATTGCCGCTGCAATGACATTCATGGTCTCCGGATGGAGCCAAACCGTAGTCGACATCGTGGTCGACAGCGAGGACCACACTGTACTTGAAGCTGCCGTTGTGGAGGCCGGCCTGGTGGAGACCCTGCAAGGGGAAGGACCGTTCACCGTGTTTGCACCCACCGACGCCGCGTTCACCGCCCTCTTGACCGCACTTGGTGTGGAGGCAGCAGATTTGCTCGGTCTGCCTCAATTGGGAGACATTTTGACCTACCACGTTGCGGGGGTCGAAGCGATGAGCACAGACCTTTCGGATGGCCAAATGGTCACCACGGTCAACGGTCAAGACGTCACCATTTCCATCATGGGCGACACTGTGATGATCAACGGTTCAGCCACGGTGACTGTGGCGAACATTGACGCCACCAACGGCGTCGTTCACGTGATTGATGCGGTCCTCGTTCCAGCCATCATCAACGGTTGCACCGACATGATGGCGTGCAACTACAGCTTGGTGGCCAACACGGACGACGGTTCTTGCGTGTTACCAGGAGACATGTGTGACGACGGAGACGACGCCACGGTCAATGACATGGTGGGTGAAGACTGCATGTGCGCAGGCATCCCCGCAACGGTGGTTGACATCGTGGTCAATAGCGACGACCACACATTGCTCGAGGCAGCCGTCGGCGCTGCCAACCTCGTCGACGCATTGAGCGCAGAGGGGCCATTCACGGTTTTCGCCCCCACCGATGCGGCCATCACAGCGTTGGTCGAGGCCCTCGAAATCACGGCCGAAGATTTGTTGGCATTGCCCAACCTCGGCGAAATCCTCCAATACCACGTGGTGGCGGGTGCTGCGATGAGCGGCGACTTGAGCGACGGTCAGGAAATTGAGACGTTGCTCGGTGAGAACGTGACGGTGACCATCGACATGGACATGAACGTGTTCATCAACGACGCGCAGGTGACTGTGGCGGACATTGAAGCCGGCAACGGCGTGGTGCACGTCATCGACGCCGTGTTGTTGCCACCTGCCCCTGTGACCACCACAGTGGTGGACATCATCGTGAACAGCGAAGATCACACGTTGCTTGAGGCAGCTGTGATTGAAGCCGGCCTTGTGGAGGCGTTGAGTGCAGAAGGTCCTTTCACTGTGTTTGCGCCCACTGATGCGGCAATCACAGCCTTGATCGAAGCGCTCGAAATCACCGCTGAAGACTTGTTGGCGTTGCCCAACCTCGGAGACATCCTCCAGTACCACGTGGTCGCTGGTGCGGCGATGAGCGGCGATTTGACCGACGGTCAGGAAATCGAGACTCTGCTCGGAAGCAATGTGACGGTGACGATCAACGCCGAGGGTGTGTTCATCAACGACGCGCAGGTGACTGTGGCTGACATTGAGGCTGACAACGGTGTGGTGCACGTCATCGACGCCGTGTTGTTGCCACCAACGCCAGATAGCATCAACGAAGCAACGTCTGCATGGAATGTGATGCCCAACCCTGCGAAGGATGTGGTGACGTTGACGGGTGTGAACCCTGCTGCAACGTTGGCGCTTCTCGACATGACTGGGCGCACTGTGCGCGAGTTCGCACAAGGCACGACGGTCTTGACCGTGGGTGACTTGACCCCAGGCACTTACATGTTGACGGTCAACGACGGCCGCAACCTCGAATTGAAAAAGATCATGGTGCAGTAAGGCACCGATTGAAACCATGGAAAAGGCCCCTTTCGAGGGGCCTTTTTTTGTATCTAGAATGTTGTGAAAAGGGCGGGTGGTCAGGAGGTGCAGTGCTTGAGCGCGTCCAAAAGGTCTGAATGTTTCCATTGGAATCCGGCATCGAGGAGGCGAGAGGGGCGCACGTTTTGGCCTTCGAGCAGCAGCGACGACATCTCGCCCATGGCCATAGCGAGGGCAAAGCCAGGGACCTTGGGTGCCCAATGCGGTCGATTCAGGGCCTTGGCCAACGACTGGGAGAATTCCTCGTTGGTGTTGGCGCGGGGCGCCACGACGTTGTAGGCGTCGGAGGCCTCCGGGGTAGCCGCGGCCCATGTGATGAACTGGATGACGTCTTCGAGGTGAATCCAGCCCATGTGTTGTTGACCTGAGCCCAAGGGAGCGCCAAGGCCAAATTTGTAAATCGGGAGCAGCTTGGCCAACGTGCCCCCGTCGGGCGACAGGACCAACCCCAGACGCATTCGGACCAAGCGAAACGGCGCGGTGACTTCCGGTTGCGATGCACGCTCCCACGCCTCCGCGACATCCGCGAGGAAGCCTCGGCCTTTGGTGGATTGTTCGTCGCAAATTTCCGGCGCGTGGCCATAGATGCCGATCGCGGAGGCTTGAATCCATGTGCCTGAGAAGCCTGCCTGCACGAGCGCTTCACGCAGCAGGTGGGTGCCCAGCGTCCGGCTTTCGAGGATGGCCCTGCGGTGCGATCCTGTCCAGCGTTGGCCGACAGAGGCCGCGGCCAAATGGACGACCACATCCACACCCTCCAAAGCTTCCAGAGGGAATTCACCTCGCGAGGGTGACCACACAAACGGGGTCGAACCGTGGACGGACCGCGCACTGCGTCCGAGGGTTCGAACCGCGTGTCCCTCGTCGACGAGGGCTTTGACCAAGGCCTGCCCAATCATTCCTGTGGCACCTGTCACCAACCAAGATTGAAGTTTCATGCGTATCTTTTAGTTCGGAGAGTTTCTCCAGACACACTAACCACTTGACTGACCCCATGTTCGATTCACCCTCGCGACTCGGCTTCACCGGCCTGTTGACGGCTTTTGGGCTGTGGCTTTCGGTGCTCGGCATGCAAGCGCAGGGAGATGTCGATTTGGACGAAGGGGTGATGTCCCACAACATGGAATCGGTGGCTTTCATTCCCAAAGCGGACATGTTGACGGAAAAAGTCAACGACATCGCCTCCTGGTACGACGAAGAGGAGGGTATCACGTATTTGCTGGTGGGGTGTGAAAACGGGACTGCGCTGTTCCGAATGTTGCCTGGCGCGCGGCCCATTTTCATGGGCAAGTTGCCCTCCCAAACGGTGGCGAGTCTGTGGCGCGACATCAAAGTCGTCCATGACCACGCCTACATCGTCAGTGAAGCGCCAGCCCACGGCATGCAGGTGATGGACCTTGAAGCACTTCGAGCTTGGTCGCCGTTGGATGGTCCTGTGACATGGTCACCCGACACAGTGGTTTCTTCGCCAAGCACGGCGCATAACGTGGTGGCGTTCGAGGCAGCATCCAAAGTCATTCAGGTGGGAACGTCCACCATGGGCGGTGGCGCAGCGATCTTCGACGTGTCTGAACCGTTGTCTCCGTCCTTGATTGGGGGGGTGAGCGAGTATGGTGGTTTTCACGACGCCCAGGCTCTGATTTACAATGGTCCAGACGCCGCGCACGTCGGCAAGGAAATCCTGTTTGCCGCTGGTGGGGAAAAGCTGTGGATTTTGGACATCACAGACGCGAGTGACGTCGAATTCATCGGGGTTTCGACCTACACCAATCCGCACTTTTCACACCAGGTCTGGGTGTCTGACACCCACGACCATGCCTTTTTGGGAGATGAACTTGATGAGACGTCCGCAGGGGGAGCCACGCGGACGATGGTGTTTGATTTGACCGATTTGGACCATCCCCAAGAAGTGGAGATATACGAAGCAGAGACCACGGCGTCAGACCACAACCAATACACCCATGGGGAGTGGTTGTTTCAAAGCAACTATCGTGCAGGATTGCGCATGCTCAGCGATGCCTGGCCGCAATCCAATGTCCTGACGGAACGCGGATTTTTTGATCCGCTGGAAGAGAGTTCTGGACCGGGGTTCCAGGGTGCTTGGTCCCATGTCCTCTGCGAGGAAGAGGGGGTCTTGGCATTCACCTCCATCAACGAAGGTCTGTGGGTGGTGCGTCCTCAGTTTGCGCGTTTGGACAACGTGGCCATCAGCCTGTGTGAACCAGGGACCATTCCCACGCCCAATGTGTGGAGCATGACCTTGAAAGTCGAAGCGGGGTGGGCCTTTCCGATCGACGTCCATGTGGAAGGGGTGGTGATGACCACGGGGCAAGACAACAGTTGGACGGTCACGGAGCCAGGAAGCACCCTGCTCTATTTTGAAGCTTGGGGGTTGGCGGGGGTGCAGCCGAGCGTCAATCTGACTTCTCAGCGCTCCACCTGGTCCTTGAACATGCTGACTCCAGATGCCCTTTGGTTTGCCCACTACGAAGATGCCGACGGAGATGGGTTTGGCAATCCCAACATGCCCGTGTGGGGTTGTGGGGACGTGCCCGGCACTTCGACGTTGCCCTTGGACTGTCAGGATTGGAATGCCAACACCTACCCACAGGCCCCAGAACTTTGTGACGGTTGGAACAACGATTGTGACGACGAAGTCGATGAAGGAACGGCCCAATTGGTGTGGTATGCCGATGCCGATGGCGACGGTTTTGGCAATCCCAATGCGCCGGTGGCGTTGAGCTGCACTCCACTGACCGAGCGTGTCTTGACACCTGGTGACTGCAACGATTCTGAGGCGACGATGTACCCTGGTGCGCCGGCGTTGGAAGATGGCATGGACAACAATTGTGACGGCGTCATTGCCGACCTCGAACTCAACCCGTGTCCCGGCGATTTTGACTTGGACGGCAACCGCACCATCAACGACATGCTTCAGATCCTCTCCAATTTCGGATGTGAGTCGGGATGTTCGTCAAGCATGGACAACCAAGACACCGTCGACACGGCGGATTTGCTGTTGTGGTTGGGGGTCTTCGGACTGAATTGCGACTGAACGACGTCGCTTTGCGGCTCAGTGCTCCGCTTGTTGCTGTTCGTGCATGGTGGCGTAGAGCCCGCCGGCTTGGAGCAGTTCGGCATGTGTGCCTTCCTCCACCAGTTTCCCTTCGTCCATGACGAGGATGCGGTCTGCGCCTCGCAGAGAAGCCAGGCGGTGACTGACCATGATGGTGCATGCGGCTTCTTGTCGCTGAATGGCGTACAAAATGGCGTCCTCCGTCTCGGTGTCCACTGCGGACAAGCAGTCGTCGAGCAGCAACATTTTGGGGCCCTTGATGAGTGCCCGTGCGATGCTGATGCGTTGCTTTTGGCCGCCGCTCAAGTTCACCCCACGTTCCCCAAGCAGGGTGTCGTACCGATGCTCAAATCCTTCGATGTCACCGGCAACTCCTGCGTCGGTGGCGGCTTGTTCAATTTGGGTCAAGGAGGGGGGGGCGTGTTCGCTGCCAAAAGCAATGTTGTTGGCAATCGTGTCGCTGAACAGGAACACGTCTTGGGGGACGTAGCCATACCCTGACCGCATGGCCTTCAAGTCCCATTCGTGGAGCGGGGTGCCATCCAGGGCAATCGTGCCGGCAGACGGATCCATCATTCTCATGGCCAACTGCAGGATGGTGGACTTGCCGCTGCCCGTCCGTCCCGTGATGCCCACGGTTTCTCCTGCGTTCACGGAGAAGCTGACTTGGTTCAAGGCTTGAATGCCGGTTTCGGGGTAGGTCCACGTGACGTTGTCAAATGTCAATGCCGGGGCGTTGGACAGGGGCGTTGTTCGGGCATCGGGGGGCGATTGAACCGCGGGTTGGGCGTGCAAAAAGTCCAAGATGCGGGCCATGGAGGCTTCGGCTTTTTGGACCAGAGAAGTGACCCAGCCCACCGACGCAAACGGCCAGGTAAGCAGGTTGACGTAGAACACGAATTGGAAGATGTGCCCCAAGTCCAAGTGGCCCGCAGCCACCCGATGTCCGCCCACATACACGGTGAGAATCGTGCTGAGTCCGACCAGCAGGACAATCAGAGGCATGAACATGGCCTCCACTTTCACAAGGTCCAACACCCGCATTTTGTAGAGGTCGGTTTCGACGTCAAACCGGGCAGCAGCGGCCTTTTCGCGGTGAAAACTCTTCAGGACACGCATTCCGGCAATGTGCTGCTGCACGAAGCTGGAGACGGCGCTCTGGGCTTGTTGCTTGGCGTCGCTTTTGCGATGAATGTTGGCGGAGATGAAGTAGATGCCTGCAGACATCAAGGGGAGAGGAAGCAAGGCGAAGGCCGTCAAGACCGGGTCGATGTACAGCATGACGCCCACCACGAGAGACACCAAGACCGTCAGGTTCAGGGAATACATGATGGCCGGGCCGAGGTACATGCGGACGTTGTTGACGTCTTCGCTGATTCGATTCATCAAGTCGCCGGTGTCGTGGGCCTTGTAAAAGGTGGTGTCCAGCACCTGGTAGTGGTCGTAAATCGCGGCTTTCAAGTCGTACTCAACCAACCGGCTCATGACGATCACGGTTTGGCGTGTGAGGAAGGAAAACACGCCTTTGATGAGGTAGGCAAGCAGGAAAAGCCCCGCCTGCGCCAATCCGATCCAAACCACCAGATCGAGTACATCCTGACGGCTTGAAGGGGCTTTGTCCGGCGCGATGTCCGCGCCCACAAGCGCGCCGAGCCAGGTGAGGTTGTCGGGAATGAGAACCTCTTCGGAGGACAATTCGTCGAACGTTGCCCCGTCGTTCAGGGGCACCAAAAAATCGCGGTTGGCCTCGTTCAAGGCGTTGACGCCCTCTCCAATCATCGAGGGGGCCCAGACGGCAAACACATTTGTGAATGCGATGAACACCACACCGAGGAACAACCGCCCGCGGTAGTTCCAAATCATGGGGTTGAGAGAGAAGAGGGATTTCATCGTCGTCGCAGCCTCGCGTCAGAACGCAAAGTTCCACGAAACCGACGGCAAAATCGGGAAAAGGCTCACTTGTTTGGCCTGAATCTCCAAGGTTCCTTCCAGCAAGTCGCCTTCGTTGTCGAAGAACAGGAAGTACGGGTTGGCGCGGTTGTAGAGGTTGTAGATGCTGAAGACCCAACGGCGGTCCACCTTGCGGTCGGTGTCGTTTTTCTTGGGGAAGAAGGTCGCACTGATGTCTGCGCGGTGGTAGGGAATCATGCGGTAGCCGTTGCGCGATCCGTACACGTCGGTGACATATCCTTCAAGGAAGTAGCGCTGCACGGGCAGGGTGAGGCTGTTGCCCGTGGCGTAGACGAAGATGGCGCCGAAGTTCCAACGCTTGCTCGGGGTCCAGTCGACGACCACGCTGAGGTCGTGGCGTCGGTCAAACTTGGCAGGGAAGGGGTCGCCGTTGTTGAGCTCTTCAAACACCCGGTCGGTCTTGCTCCAGGTGTATCCCACCCAGCCGTTCAGTTCGCCAAACTTTCGCTTCACGAAAAATTCTGCACCGTAGGAGGAGCCGTCCCCAAACACGAGGTTGTTGTCAGGATTGGTGCCAATGTTTTGGTCGGGACGGGTGTTTTCTGCGTATTCCACGAGGTTGCTGAGGTCCTTGTGATAAAGCTCCACAGAACATTCCCATTCGCGGTTGGCCCCGAGGTCCACGAAATATCCCGCGTTGATTTGGCGTCCGCGTTGAGGCGGCACGAGGTCGGAGCTGGGCACCCAAATGTCCGTGGGCGTCGTGGTGGCTGAGAGCGAAGCGAGGTGGACATACTGGTAGTTGATGGACCAACCCGCCTTGACGCTGCTGCGTGGACCGGTCTTCAAACGTGCACTCAGACGCGGTTCCCAACCGCCGTATTGCTTGACAAGCTCCCCCCCGCCGTAGGTGAGGGTGTCCGCGGGGCTGAGCACGTTTTCCCCCGGAACGATGCGGGTGAAGGGCCCGACGTGGCGAAAGTCACTGTACCGAACGCCGGCATTCACTTTGAAGGCATCCGTCACATCGATGATGTCTTCGAGGTAGGCGCCAGACTCGTGGCTGTAGGCGACGGTGGCTTCTCCAAAGTCAAACTCGGTGTCGCCCTGTCTGAAGAAGAAGGAGGTGGGGACAAACTTGTGGTACACGTGGTCGACACCGCCGCGGACTTCGTGGCGCAGGTTGGGGAACCAACTCAGTTGGGCTTTTTGTGTCCAGTCCTGCACCCCGGACTCAAAACCAAATTGGAAGTCATCCTGCCCCGATTCAAAGGCAAAGTCATAGCTCGTGTAAGACGCATTGACGTTCAAGAACACCTTGTCGTTCACCACGTGGTTCCACCGCGAAGAGACCATGGCATTGCCCCAAGGGATGGACGCACCAAACCCGGCATCGGCACTGTTGAAGCTGAAGACGTCTCGGCCAAAGTACCCCGACACAAAGACCTCGTCTCGGTCGGAGAAGCGGTGGTTGTATTTGGCGTTCAGGTCGTAAAAGAAGTAGCCGGATCCCGCGGCTTGCGTGGTCTCCACGTAGGGGCGAGTCAAGACGTCGATGTACGTCCGACGGCCCGACACAATGAAGCTGGACACCCCCTTTTTGACGGGGCCTTCCAAGGTCAGCCTGGAACTGATGAGTCCAATGCCACCACTGCCTTTGAACTCATTGCGGTTGCCTTCCTTCAGGCCAAGGTCGAGCACGCTGGACACCCGTCCACCAAACCGCGCGGGCATGCTGCCTTTGTACACTTCCACCGTAGAGATGGCGTCGGCGTTGAAGACGCTGAAAAACCCAAACAAATGGCTCGCGTTGTAAATGGCGGCGTTGTCAAGGAGCAACAGGTTTTGGTCGGGTCCTCCGCCACGAACGTAAAAGCCGCTGTTCCCCTCACCGGCGCTTTGGATGCCGGGCAGCATTTGGATGGCTTTCAGGACGTCCACTTCGCCCATCAACGCAGGCAGGCGTTGGATGGTCGCCATGGCCACTTCGGCCTTGCCGAGGGAAGTGCTCTCCGTGTTTTGTCCGGCGGTGCCCACCACTTCTGCAGCATCCACCTCGACCGATTGGGGCGACAGGGACACGTTCCATTCCACGTTTTTGAATCCGTTCACTTTGCGCGTGACAGGGGCATAGCCAATGAACGTGCATTGCAGCTCTGTGGGACGACTCGGCAAGGTCAGGCTGTAAAAACCGTAGACGTTGGTGGACACTCCTTTTCCTTGCGCAGCGTCCAAAATGTTCGCGCCCAAGATGTACTCGCCGGTGTTCGCGTCAGTCACACGGCCGCTGATGGTGAAGGTTTGCGACCAACTTTGAATGCTGAGAAAGCCGCACACCAAAAGCACCCATGCTTGATGAAAACTGACTTGAAATTGTGGATGCGATGTCATGGCGAAGGGACGGGGCGCAAAAGTACCCCGCGTACCTTGCTGCCGAGTGAAAAACAATCCCAAATCTCTCAGGTTCGCCACGTGGTGCGCGATTTTTCTCGCAGGTTGCACTGCGTCCACGCCGCTGGAGGATCCTCGGGTGTTTCGCTACAACGAAAGCGCAGCCATCACCAGCCTCGATCCCGCGGCTGCACGCAGTTTGGAGCACATGTGGGTCGTCGATCAGTTGTACGATGGGTTGGTGGAGTTGGGGCCAGACTTGACGGTGCTTCCTTGCCTTGCCGCGTCTTGGACGTTTGACGAAGAACGGCTGGCTTACCAGTTTCGGTTGCGCAAGGATGCGGTCTTCACGACCGGGCGTCCCGTTCAAGCCGACGACGTGGTCTATTCCTTGGAGCGGCTTCGCGACCCCAAAGTGGTGTCTTCGGGCGGGTGGATTTTGGATGCGGTGCGCCCGCTAGGCATTGTCGCATTGAATGACAGTACGGTGGAGGTTCGTCTCCGAGAGGCGTATCCGCCTTTTTTGGGGTTGTTGACGACGGCGTACGGAAGCG
>NYSX01000018.1 GCA_002683345.1 Flavobacteriales bacterium | reverse complement strand
TTCACGGATTTGGTCGAGGTTGGCGGTGTCGATGAAAAACTTCATGGCGGGGAGGTTTGAGAATTGTGCCGCAAAAGTAGGCAGGCGAATGTGGATTTGAAGGGGAGTGCAAGGGAGAGTTGTCCCCGCGCTGTCCACAGCGTACCTTGAGTGCATGACGTCCGAGGAAAAGGCCCAAATCCAAGCCCGCGCCGAACGCAAGCGCGAGGACCTTTTGGAGCGCATCGCGGAGTACCGAGAACTGACCAAGCCCATTCCGCCCAATGACGCCATCGGCCGGGTGAGTCGGATGGACGCCATCAACAACCGAAGCGTGAACGAGGCGGTGTTGCGGCAGCTTGAAAAGGAGCTCGACCAATTGGACAAGGCCATGACGCGGATGCGGGACGAGAAGTACGGCAAATGCATGGCGTGCGGAGACGACATTCCTCCCGGCCGATTGATGCTGATGCCCGGCGCGACGAGGTGCGTGCGGTGCGCCTGAGCGGGTGTACCTTCGTGCCTTGATGAGGCGCATGTCATTGCAACGATCTTGGAGAGGCCCAGGACCCCTGTGGGTGTGCCTGTTGGTGCTGTCTTGGTTGGGATGCCGCCCGGAGGACTGGGATTTGGGCGCGCCGGAAGTGTTGCGCATCAGCGAATACGATTTGGTGACCACGCCAGCCCAGGGCACCGCCGCGCACAAAGTGGAGGAGGTTTGGGTCTACAGTGCCACCGATGTTGTGGGGGTCTACCCGTTGCCCGCGACCGTGGCTTTGCCTGCAGGCGAACCCCAAACCCTCACGCTCGTCCCGGGCATCCGCGCCAACGGGATCGCCGCGACGAGAAGAACGTATCCGTTTTATGAGGTCAACCGGGTGGACCTCGATGGCGATTCGGAGACGGAACTGGACCACGCGTTTGGTGGGGGATACGTCAGCACGGATGCCTTGGAAACCAAGGTCATCTTGGCCGAAGATTTCGAGTCGGCCAACCGGTTTTTGGAGAGCAGCAACAGCAACGTCGAGGTGCAACGCATCCTCGATCCTGCCAACGTTTTTGAAGGGAATGGCTCGGGGTACATCCGGATGGACAGCACCCACACGCAGCTGAACGCCGCCACCCACGAGCAGTTCTATGACCTTCCGCGGGACCGCCCAGTCTACCTCGAATTCCACTACAAATGCGACGTGGGATTTGTCGTGGGATTGGAAGTGTTCGGAGGAAGCCAGGCCGGCCGGTTGCCCATCTTGGTGTTGAATCCCACCTGTGACGCGGACGGATGCGAATGGAACAAGATTTACCTCGACTTGTATCCTGCCTTGTCGTCGATGCCCGATGCGGGTTCGTTTGAAATTGGCCTGAACGCGAGCATCCCTGCGGATGGCACGGAGGGCAATATTTGGATTGACAACTTCAAATTCGTGCACTTTGACGATTGAAGTCGCGGCACCCAAAGCGTCTGTGAGCCCCCCCTGGCGTGGGTGGTGGTGGCGTTACTTGCTGACGGATGGAGTCGCCGCGGCCTTGGCATGGGCGACGTTGTTCTTGTTCCGCAAAACAGTCATCGAGCCCCGAAGGTTTGGCATCGATATCGACACTGCGCCCGACAAGAACTTCTGGCTGGCCATGGTGTTGGTGCCGCTGTTTTGGTGGTCGGTGTACGCCTTGATGGGCATGTACGCCGATGTCCGTCGGCGCCATCGTGGCCTCGAGGTGCGCCAGGTCATCCGCGCGAGTGCCATGGGTGGGGTGGTGCTGTTTTTTGCCTTGCTGCTCGACGACGTCACGAAAACCCACGTGGACCATTATCAAACCCTCGGGGTGTGGTTGGGGAGTCACATGGGACTGGCGCTGTTGGGGCGCTGGTTTTGGACGTCGAAGGTGGTGGGGCACGTGCAGTCTGGCGCGTGGGCATTCACCACGATTTTGGTGGGGAGGAAGGAGGACAATACGCAATTCCTTCAAGAACTGCAGGAGACGCCAGGACATGCGGGCTGGGAGGTGCTGGCCAGCATGAGCGAAGCGGAATTGGAGGCCGACCTCGGCAAGTTGGGACGTTGGCTGGACGAGCACGCTCTGGACCGGGCCGTGATCACCACCACGGTGTCCAAGAGAGAGGCCTTGTTGGGGTGGGTTGCGGTGTTGGAAGGAAAGGGCGTGGAGTTGCTTGTGGTGCCTGGGGCCCTCGATTACATGGCGGGCACGGTGCGTTCGACCAATTTGTTTGGGGTTCCGCTCGTCAACCTGAGCCGCACGGGTTTGGGGCCGGGTATGAAGGCCCTGAAGCGTTTTGTGGACATCGTGGGCAGCGCTGTGGCGCTCCTCTTGCTGTCTCCGGTCCTGTTGCTGGTGGCCTTGTCGGTCAAACGCGGTTCCGCGGGGCCTGTGTTCTACCGTCAGGAACGCCTCGGATTGCACGGAAAGCCCTTTCACATCATCAAGTTCAGGACGATGGTGCAGGATGCGGAGGGAACGCGGCCCCAGCTGAGTTCGGATGAAGACCCGCGCATCACCCCCGTGGGCAAGCGTTTGCGCCAAACGCGCCTGGATGAGTTGCCCCAGTTTTGGAACGTGCTGAAGGGGGAGATGTCCCTCGTCGGACCCCGTCCCGAGCGCGCCTTTTTTGCAGACCAAATCATCCAGCACAGTCCCCACTTTCTGCGGCTTCAGCAAGTCCGCCCAGGCATCACGTCATGGGGCCAGGTCAAGTATGGCTACGCGGAGAATGTGAACCAGATGAGACAGCGTCTCCGCTACGACATCATGTACCTCGAAAACATCTCGTTGGTGCTCGATTTGAAGATCCTGCTTTTCACCATTCGCACGGTGTTGCGGAGGGAAGGAAAGTGATTTACATAAATTTTCCGAAATTTGTGTATGATCGCCCTTGACCAAACGCGGGGCACGCTTCGGCGTGCGCAGCGCATGCTGGTGTGCTTGATGCTCGCCGGCGTCGCCGGGTTGGGGCATGCCCAAGAGGGAGCGGTCAAGACGGGAAGCCAAGAGGGGACCCTTGTAGTGAACTACTACAGCACGGCGCCTGATCCGGAGCTCGAACAGCTGCGTGGCCTGGCGATTGATGCGATTGGCGTGTATTTGAGGGGAGAGATGCGTGTGGAGGACAACGACATTGGCTGGTCGTCTTCCGTGCGCAACGTGGGCAAGGACATGGAGCGCATCGTGCGGGATTTGATGCGCATACGCGCCTTTGCAGGTCAAGAAGACTTCAAAGGCTTTTCCGAGGAGGTTGCCATGCTCCTTGTGGATTTCGAGGAGCTGGACATGCGGGATGTGGAACGCATGCGCGGTTCGGGAACGCGGAGTTTTGAGGAGCGCACATATGTACTCATCGAGCAGCGCGTGCAAGAAATTCTGCTGCAGTGCGGGGTGGAGCTTGGACGCTACGTCAACCGTGGTCTGCTCCAAAAAATCGGTACCGTCGAGCAAAGTTTGCCCGTGGAAGAGTTATCGCGGTGGACCAACCCCGATGAGAATGTGCCGCTTGAACCGATTGAGCTCAACTTCAATTTGGAAACCATGTCGTTGCTGGACCGCGAAGACGAAAGCACTTGGCCCGAGGAGGCCGGGGATGCTGGGGCTGGCGGCGCGAATGCGCCCGAATGGCAGTCCATGCAGGACATGATGCAGCGCATCTTGTCGCTTGTCGAAGCCCAAGAGGCGCGCATTCAGGCGTTGGAGCGCGGCAATCCGACCACGTCCGTCGACCCTCGTGACGTGGCGGCGCAATCTTGGAATCCAAACCGTCCTTCGCCGTCCAGCGATCCGGTGTTGGCGTCTTTGCAGCTGCCGGCTTCTTTTGATGTGCAGTTCTACGCGGGAAGTGCCCGCTTGACCTTGACTGCGCAACTGCAGTTGAACGAGGTGATGGAGTACCTCGGCATGTACCCACAGTTGCGCGTTGTCTGTACGGGACATGCCGACCTCACAGGCGACCGGGCGGCCAATTTGGCCTTGTCGAAGAAGCGTGCGCAGGCCGTGCAGCGGCACTTGTTGGAAAGTGGCGTGCTGTCCACGCGTGTGGTGCTGAACTATTTTGGGGAGGAGCGCGCTTCAAATCGGGGCGCTTTGGACAGACGGGTGGAGGTGGCGTTCTTTGTGAACGACTGATTCATCTGCGATCCCATGAAAATCATCTGCATCGGCCGAAACTACTCCGACCACGCCCGTGAACTCGGCAACCAAGTGCCGTCTGAGCCCGTGGTTTTTCTCAAACCCCAAAGCGCGATCCTCAGCCACAAGCATCCATTCTACATTCCGGAATGGACCCAAGAAGTGCACCACGAGGTGGAGTTGGTCGTCAAAATCGACCGCCTGGGCAAGACCATTTCGGAAGCGCACGCGCCGCGGTATTATTCCGAGGTGAGCTTGGGTTTAGACCTGACCGCGCGGGACGTCCAAGCGCGATTGAAGGCCAAGGGGCATCCCTGGGAGCGTGCCAAGGCCTTTGATGGTTCTGCGGTGATCGGCCAATTCATGGCCCTTGAGCAGTTGGGCAAGGACGTGCAAGACCTGTCTTTCACCTTAACCAACCATGGAAACGTCCTTCAAGAGGGCCAAACCAAAGACATGCTGTTTTCGGTCAACCGCCTCATTGCAGAGGTGTCCAAATTCATGACGCTGAAGGTCGGAGACCTCTTGTTCACCGGCACCCCTGCAGGGGTCGCCGCAGTTCAATCGGGCGATCGACTTGTGGGTTCGTTGGAAGGGCACGACCTTTTTGCCGTCAACGTCAAGTGATTTTGTCATTTTGAGCCAAACGCACACACACCTGTCCCTCATCGGTTTCATGGGGTCGGGGAAATCGACCCTGGGAAAGAAGCTCGCCGAGCGTCTTGACAGGCCCTTTGTGGACACGGACGAGGAGGTGGAAAAGATGCTGGGAATGCCGGCCCGCGAGGTGTTCGAGACTATGGGGGAATCGGCGTTTCGGGAAGCGGAACAGGATGCCTTGTCCGATGCCCTTCGCCCCAACGACCCCATTGTGTTGGCGACGGGTGGAGGAACCCCGTGTGCCGAAGGGGCCATGGAGTGGATGCGCAGGCGGTCTCTCGTGGTGGCATTGCAACCGCCCATGGACGTGCTCTTGGAGCGCCTGAAGCAGGGACAGGAACACCGCCCGTTGATTCACGACAAGCACGGCAAAGACCTGCAGCGGACAGTGGAGCGCATGATGTTGACCCGGGCGGCGTGCTACGGCTCAGCGCACGTGATCTGGCGTCAAACCTTGGAGACTGCCGAGGCCATTGACGAAGCCCTCGCGGGAATCCAGTGGCGCTTGGAGGGGTAGGTCTTTAGGACGCTTGCGGACGCTCGACGTGAACGGTGGCACAATTCGGGTCACTCAGGTCCACGGCAATGTGTTCGTTCAACTGTGTGCTCAGCGTCAAACCACAGAAATCTGCCCGAATCGGGAACGACCGGTGTTTGCGGTCGACCAGCACAGCGGTGTGCACTTCGCGTGGACGGTCTTGGAGCAGGTGCTGCACCCCGTGGATGAGTGTGCGGCCAGAATTGAGGACATCGTCAATCAAGAAGACGATGCGTCCCTCGAGATGTCCGGCATCGACGTCACAGGAAAGTGGATGGTCGAGCGGGGCATCTTTGTGCATGGACATGCTGCCCTCGATCACGTCGATGGAGGACAATTCACGCAACCTGCGGGCCAGTGCTTCGCGCACGGCCAACCCCTGTCCGTCGACACCAATCAACACCAACGCGTCTTCCGCGTAGTGGATTTCCAACATTTCACGTGCCATGCGGTCCAGCTTGCGGACCACAGTCTCATGGGGTATCACCAAGTCTCGGAGTGTGCTCATGCTTCTAAGTTCGGTTGAAATCCTGGGATTTTCTCAATCAAGGCGACGGCTTCGACGTGCGCGGTATGTGGAAATTGATCGACCAGCTTGAGCGACTTGAGCGCGTAGCCTTGCGCACGCAGGACCACCAAGTCCCGAGCCTGGGTGGCAGGGTTGCAGCTGACGTACACCAGTCTTTGCGCGCCAAGCCTCATGACTTTGCGCAGGGTTTTGGGCGAAATCCCAGCCCGTGGTGGGTCGAGAATCACCGTGTGAATTTTTCCCTGATACTCTGGGTTTTCGAGCAGGAATTTGCCTGCATCGGCGGCGACAAACTGGACGCCTGTCAAGCCGTTGCGATTGGCCGCTTCGCGTGCGTCCTCAATGGCGCTCGGCACGATGTCCACACCCACCACGGGCGTGTTGGCGTGTTTCGCCACGAGTTGCCCGATGGTGCCGGTTCCGCAAAACAAGTCCATGATGACGTATTGCGGCCGGTTCTCCACGCCTTCCAATGCGAGGGCGAGCACCTCGGCATACAGGCGTTCTGCCGAAGTGGGGTTGGTTTGAAAGAACGACCCCATGCTGATGCCAAACGACAACCCGTGCAACACCTCCGTCACCGTGCTGTCGCCCCAAATCACTCGTGACAATCCCTCGCGGGCCTCGACGCGTTCTCCTTTGTCGTCGTTGAGGGTGTGCAAGATGCCCTTGACGCGGTCGCCCCACAGCCCCCGAATGCATTCCACAAAGCCTTCCGCATCCAAAGGCGCATCTGAGGTGGTCACGAGGTTGACGAGCAATCCGTCATTCGCATAACTCTTTCGCACCACCAGGAAGCGGAAAAAGCCCTCGCGCTTGGGAGGGTGCCATGCAGGCAATCCGGTGGCTTCACACCATTCGCGGACTTTGTGCAAGGTGGATTCCACAAGAGCGTCGAAGAGGCCGCTGTCCGCATCGAGGTTTTCGACGGCCCACCACGTACCGCGGTGCTTGAATCCCAATCCGAAGTCGTCCACCTTTTCGTCCGTCTCGAGGTCGTGTCGGATCTCGGAGAAGCTGTACTCCATTTTGTTCCGGTAGTGCCAGTCCAAAGGCGATGGAACGAACCCTTGGTACAGGGTGTCGAGGTCTTCCACTTCGCCAATCTTCCGGTAGAGGTCCAAGGCCGTACGCGCCTTCCATTCGTGCTGCTTCTCCATGGGCACTGTGGCGNAAGGGGCACCAGGAATGGGCTGGTACGGGAGGTNCACTTCGAAGTCCGCNGGCTTCACGACACGCANGAGGCGACATTCGGCATGACGCGNNTTGCACTTGGCCACTTGGGCGTCCACCACTTGGCCGGGGAAGGCGTTTTGGACAAACACCACGAAAGGGCCTTTTTCCGTCTCGACACGGGCGATGCCTTTGCCACCAAAAGCCATGTCTTCGATGGTCAACCGAAGCTCTTGGCCTTTGTGAAATGTGCGTTTGACGCGACGATGTCCTCCCATGCGCGCAAAGGTACGTGGCGAGGCGACCAAGGCGGTGCAGTTCACCTCGGGACTTCAGTACCTTCGTTGTATGCAGCATTGGATTCGTTGGATGTGCGTGATTGTGACCTGCAGCGGGTCGACTTGGGCCTCGGCTCAAGTGCGGGAGGGGGAGTGGACGCTGGCCACGTTCAACGTGCGCTACGACAATCCTTCGGACCCTTTGAAGTGGACCGAGCGCCGGGATGAGGTGGCCCAAATCGTCGGTTTCTACGACATCGTCGGCCTCCAGGAAGCGTTGCCTCACCAAGTCCAAGACGTCGCCGACCGTCTGCCTTGGATGTCCCATGTCGGTCAGGGCCGCGACGCGGATGGCGGGGGAGAGGCGTGTCCCCTTTTCTACAACCACGACAAGTGGGAGCTGCTTCATCACGAAACCCTCTGGTTGTCCTCCGATTGGAAAACGCCCGGTGCGGTGGGGTGGTCGGCAGACCTGCCGCGCATCGTGACGGTCGCGTGGTTCCACCAAGTCGAAACCGGCCGCCGTGTCAGGGTCTACAACACGCATTGGAGCCACGTTTCGGCCGAAGCACGGGAAGGCAGTGCGCGGCTGATTGCATCGCTGGATGCGATCCACGAGGCGGACGCGACAGCTGTGCTCGGGGATTTCAATGAAGAAGCGGATGCCCCAGGACGCCTTGCGCTGGCGGATGCCGGGTTTGTGGACACCTACGACGAGGTTCGCGCGCGGTGCCGCAAGACCTTCCCTTCCTACACGACCTTCACGCCAGAGGGATCTTCAGGTGGCCCCAAAATCGATGCGATCTACGTGAAAGGCCTCAAGACGGAGTGGACCTGCGTGGACGAGATCATAAAGAAGGACGTTTTCATCAGCGATCACCTTCCTGTGCACGCGGTCGTTTCTTGGGCATCTGCCCGTGAATAACCTCCTGGCCACGTTGCGGCAGCCACCGTTTGGCGGGCGTAACTTTCCCTCATGATGTCTCAACCGAATCTCAAAACCATGGGCACGTGGCCCGTGTTTTTGACGGCCATCTCGACCATTCTCGGTGCCATTCTGTTCCTTCGTTTTGGCTACGCCGTGGCGCACGTCGGTTTGGTGTCCACGTTGTTGATTGTCTTCGTGGGCCATTTGGTGACGGTGCCTACGGCCTTGGCTGTGGCGGAGATTGCCACCAACCAAAAGGTTGAGGGTGGAGGGGCTTATTACATGATTTCCAGGTCGTTTGGATTGAACATTGGAGGTGCGATTGGCCTCGCGCTCTACCTGTCTCAAGCCATCAGTGTCGCCTTTTACGTCATCGCATTCACCGTGGCGTGCCGCGATTTGATCTTGTGGGCTGACGTCGCCCATGGCATCCACATCGACCCCATGTGGGTGAATTTGGGGGTGATGGGGTTGTTGACGGTGCTCATGATTGGCAAGGGCGCAGACCTCGGGGTCAAGGCGTTGTACCTGGTGGTCGTTTTGCTGTTTACAGCGCTCGTGCTCTTCTTCGCAGGAAGTGGTCCAGGCAATCCTGACTTGAATCCCGTGGGCACGATTGCGGACACCTTGCTGGCGCCCGATGGCAGCACCATCCGACGCTTCACCTTCTTCGAGGTGTTCACCTTCATCTTCCCGGCATTCACGGGAATCGCGGCTGGGTTGGGACTGAGTGGGGATTTGAAAGATCCACGTGTCAGCATTCCCAAGGGCACCATTTGGGCCACCGCCGTGGGCATCGTGATTTACATCGCTGTGGCGATCAAGCTCTGGTGGTCGGCGCCGCTCGAGGCGCTTGCCACCGACGAGTTGTACATGGAAAACATCGCGCTTTGGGGCCCCATCATTCCCGTGGGACTCGCGGCGGCAGCGATGAGCTCCGCCTTGGGATCCATCATGGTGGCGCCGCGCACGCTGCAGGCCATTGCGGCCGATGGCATCTTCCCGGAAGGCATGAGCGCGTGGTTGAAGAAGGGCCGTGGACCGGAGCAAGAGCCCGTGCGGGCGTCCTTGGCCACATGCGTCATTGCGTTCGCGTTTGTGTTGATGGGGGACATCAATGCCGTGGCCGAGATCATCTCCATGTTTTTCATGGTGACCTACGGGGCCATTTGCCTTGTGTCCTTCCTCGAACACATGGCGGCCGACCCCAGCTACCGTCCCACGTTCCGCTCGCATTGGTCCATCAGTTTGATGGGGGCGGTGCTGTGCATCGTGTTGATGTTTGGAATGAATCCGACCTACGCGACGGCTAGCCTGCTGATCATGGTGGGCATCCACGCATGGGTGTCCCGTCGAGGGGGAGGCCAAAAGGGCATGGTTCGCCTGTTCCGCGGCGTCATCTTCCAACTCCAGCGTGCCCTGCAGTTGGCCTTGCAAATGAGCGACGACGACGACTTGGAAGAGGCCACGGGATGGCGTCCCTTCGTCTTGGCCATCTCGCCCGACACGTTCCTGCGCAAGGAGGGCTTTGACATGGTGCGGTGGGTGGCTTACCGCCACGGGTTTGGCACCTACATGCATTTCGTCAAAGGCTTCTTGAGTCACGAAACGCAGGAAGACGCCCGCTTAGCCCAAGCCGAATTGGTGAAGCGTGCACGGGGAAACAAGAGCCGCGTGCATCTCGACACCATCATCAGTCCGTCCTACACCTCCGCCATCGCACAATGCATCCAGCTGCCGGGCATTTCCGGAAAGGGCAACAACCTGTTCTTGATGGAGTATGCACCCGACCATCCGGCCAATCGGGACCAGCTTCTTGACAACTTCTCCTTGCTCGTGGCGGCGGGCCTCGACCTTGCCCTGCTTCGCAGCAGCGGCCGGGAGTTTGGCAACAAGCACGACATCCACTTGTGGATCAACCCGGACGATGCAAGCAATTCGAGCTTGATGATTTTGCTGGCCTACATCTTGCAAGGCCATCCAGAATGGGACGAGGCGAACATCAGTGTGTTCTTCTTGCACGATGGGGACAAGGCGAAAGAAGAGGAAGACGCCCTGCGCGAAAGCATCCTCGAGGGACGTTTGCCCATCGCAGAACAAAACATCGAGCACGTCACCCACGAAGGGAGTTCTGTGCAGACGATCAAGAACAAATCGGGCGGTGCAGACCTTGTCATCTTGGGATTCAACCAGCGCGACATTGAAACCATGGGCGAAGACGCCTTCGAGCGGTTCAGTGGGCTGGGCGAAATCCTCTTTGTCCATGGCCTTAAACCCCTCGTCCTGCAATGAGCAAGCGCATCCTCCTTCTGCACGGTCCCAACCTGAACCTCTTGGGGCAACGCGACGCGTCGATGTATGGCACGATGACGCTTCCCGAGCTGGAACGCGCGGTTCAAGCCCGCGCCTCAGAATTGGACGTCGAAGTAGAATGCCTTCAAAGCAACGTTGAGGGAGAGTTGGTCAACGCCCTTCACGACGCCCAAGCGACGTGCACCGGGGTCATCTTCAACCCCGGCGGTTACAGCCACACCTCCGTGGCGTTGCGAGATGCGGTGGAGGCCATCTCCATTCCCACGGTGGAGGTCCACCTGAGCAACATCCACGCCCGCGAGGGATTTCGTCAGAAGAGCCTCACGGCGCAAGCGGCACGGGCGTGTCTCTCGGGCCTGGGTCTGCAAGGCTATTTGGCTGCCTTGGAGTCGCTCATTGCGGAGGG
>NYSX01000017.1 GCA_002683345.1 Flavobacteriales bacterium | reverse complement strand
TCCTTCGCAGTCAAAGCATCCAAATTCTGGGTACGTGCATGACCCATCATCCAGAGTTGCGTCTTCACTGTAGTTGCATGCCGATTCATCCGTGCAACCGAGGCAAGATTCATATTCGCAGCTGCCATCGTCGTTGGTGACATTGGCGTCGTAGTTGCAGGCCGATTCGTCCATGCAACCGCATACCACATCTCCGCCTTCGGTGTGGAGTCCCACTCCTTCGAAAGGCAAGGCCAAACGATCTGCAGGGTCCACGACACCCGCCGTGAACATCTGCACATTCACCACACCAGACATCACCCCGTCCGTGGTGAATTGACCGATGAGAATGCGCTGTTCCGCACCAGACACAATGTTGGTCGTGCCGGAATCGTTCGTCACGAACATCGCCCCTCCAATGCTGTCCTCGATGAGGACGTTCATGCCTGCTTCGAAGTTGCTGATCCAGCCGTTGTTCAGGTCGCCAATGGTGCTTGGCGCCACTTCGTTGTCTCCCGCAGGACCATCGAGTCCCATGGTGAGCCAACTGTCAAACTCAAGCTCGGGGAATCCGGTGTACAACAGTGGATTGTTGTTGCTGCCCAAGGATGACCCAAACGGGTGTTGGTAGAAGGACGTCGTCGTCGCAATGGACAACGGCGTTTCGTCATCTCCGTACACCGCACTGATGATGTCGTTGTCGTTGGGCGTGGTCACGTACATCCGATACGTCGTCAGCCCTTCAAGCTCCCCTTCATCGTGCTCGGCATGTACCTCAAGCAAGATGCCATAGGACCCCTCGCCTTCTCCAGCACAAGAACAGTAATCGCATTCACCCTCGTCTGTGGCATCAGCATTGTAATCGCATGCCACGGGATCCATGCAGCCTTCGATCTCGTTTTCGTCGCACACGTCATCCCCATCGGCATCGTTGAGGCACAACCCGTTGCAGTCGTAGAACATGTCGGCGAACACACAGCTTCCGTCGTCCAAGTTGGCGGAGGCGTCATAGTTGCAGGCCTCCATGTCCGTGCAACCTTCAAAGGCCAAGGTCACGGTGATGAGCTGGTTGAACACCATGGTGTTGCCACAGGCATCGGATGCGGTGTAAATCCGTTCCAACGTCTGCACACCGTCCTCTTCCTCCAAGATGGTTTCAGCCACCTCGTAGTCGGCGTTGGTGTCGCAGTTGTCAATCACGAATGCTTCGATTGCGGGCACAATCTCTCCAAGGAGCTCATTGACCAGCACAACCTCTTCCGTGGGGTACGCCAACACAGGGGCCACCGTATCCAACACCGTGATGATCAACGTATCCATGATGGCGTTGCCCGCCGCATCAATCGCCTGGTACACACGTGGACACGTGTAACTCTGCAGGCACCCAAACGGGTAATCAAAGGGACCGTCTCCAACCCAAATCACCTCCACAGGTCCGCAATCATCTGCCGCCACAGGCGCAGTCTCCTCCACGGTGGGCATCAACTCGTCACACGCGATGGTGTCATTCGGTGGGAAGTACGTCCATACCGGGGCTTCGAGGTCCACACAGTCGTCTTCGTCATCGCAGATGCCGTCGCTGTCCAAATCCTGAAGGCAGTTGCCCTCACAATCTTGAAACTCTGAGGACTGATTGCCCTCGCAATCGCAATCGCCTTCTGGAATGTCTGTGCATCCGCATTCATAAATCGCGCCGGGGCCATTGCACACACCGCACGCATCCAACTCACCCACGCAGTCGTCCACGTCGTCACAGATGCCGTCGGCATCGGCGTCCGCTTCGCAACCCCCACCACACACGCCGAGTGCATCCAATTGGTTTCCGTCACAGTCACAATCGCCTTCAGGAATTCCTGAACATCCGCAAGTGAAGACCGCACCCGGACCGTTGCACACGCCACAGTCGTCAAGCGTTCCGACACAATCATCGACATCGTCACAAACGCCATCGGCGTCGGCGTCGGCTTCACAGTTTCCACCGCATTCGCCCAGCGCATCAATCTGATTTCCGTTGCAATCACAATCGCCGGCGGGGATGTCAGAACATCCACACTCAAAAATGGCACCAGGACCATTGCACACACCGCACGCGTCCAGTTCACCCACACACTCGTCGACGTCGTCACAAATGCCATCCGCATCGGTGTCGGCGGTGCAGTCACCACCACACTCGCCAAGGGCATCCAACTGGTTGCCGTCGCAATCGCAATCCCCTTCTGGGATGACGGAACAACCACAATCGTAAATCGATCCAGGACCATTGCAAACCCCACATTCATCGAATTGACCCACACAGGTGTCAACGTCGTCACAGATGCCGTCAGAATCCGCATCTGCCTCGCACCCTCCACCACAAATGCCCAACGCATCCAACTGGTTGCCATCGCAGTCACAATCGCCGGCGGGAATGCCATCACATCCGCACGTGAAGACCGCACCCGGACCGTTGCACACGCCACATGCATCAAGCGTTCCTACGCAATCATCGACATTGTCACAGATGCCATCGGCATCTTCGTCTGCCGCACAGCCACCACCGCACACCCCGAACGCATCGAGCTCGTTGCCCTCGCAATCGCAATCGCCAGCAGGGATCTCAGAACAGCCACATTCATAGATGTCACCAGGACCGTTGCACACACCACACGCATCCAGTTCTCCCACACACTCGTCGACATCGTCACAAATGCCATCGGCGTCGGTGTCCTCCGCGCAATCACCACCGCAGACACCGAGGGCGTCGAGCTGGTTGCCGTTGCAGTCGCAGTCACCTTCAGGGATGTCAACGCATCCACACTCGTAGATGTCGCCGGGACCGTTGCATTCACCGCATGCATCCAAATCACCGACACAGGCATCGACGTCGTCACAAATGCCATCTCCATCCACATCGGCTGCACAGGACCCGCCGCAAATGCCCAAGGCGTCAAGTTGGTTGCCCTCGCAGTCGCAATCGCCTTCCGGGATGCCGGTACAACCGCATGTAAACACCACGCCTGGACCGTTGCACACGCCACAAGCGTCCAGTTCTCCCACACATTCGTCGACATCGTCACAAATGCCATCCATGTCGTTGTCTGCGGCACAATTTCCGCCGCATTCACCGAGCGCATCCAATGCGTTGCCATCGCAATCGCAATCGCCCGTCGGGATGCCTTCACAGCCGCATTCATAAATCTCACCTGGACCGTTGCACACACCGCACTCGTCCAAGGCACCCACGCAGTCATCCACATCGTCGCAGATGCCATCGGCATCGACATCCTCCAAGCAGTCGCCTCCACACTCATTCAATGCGTCGAGCTGGTTGCCATCGCAGTCGCAGTCGCCATCTGGGATGCCGTTGCCTCCACACACTCCGCATTCATCAAGCTCGTTGCCGGCGCAGTCGCAATCTCCCTCCGCAATGCCCGCGCCTCCGCACACGCCACACTCATCCAATGCAAGGCACGAACCGTCTTCATCCGTGGCTTCTGGATTGTAGTTGCACGCCGCAACATCGGTGCAGCCCGCAATCTCGTCCGCGTTGCAGACACCATCGCCATCAAGGTCGAACAACACCACAGCACCGCCCAAACACCCTTCACAAACCGCATCGGCATAGACACAAAGTGTGTTGTCGGTGTTTGTGAAGAGGCCTCCGTTGCAGGCCGTCGGATCTGTACACCCTGCGGTCTCGTCGGCATCACAAATTCCATCCCCATCCGCATCGTTGGCAAAAATGATGCCTTCCACACACGTCTCGCACAAGCCGTCCACAAACGTGCACGAGTCGTCCTCATCCGTGGCAGCCACGTTGTAGTTGCATGCCAAAGCGTCGGTACACCCTGGCACTTCATCTGCATCGCAAATGCCATCGCCGTCAGCGTCGTTGGCCAAAATCACGCCCATTTCGCAGGTCTCACAGGGCACCGTAACGTAAGAGCAAGAACCATCTTCCTCTGTGGCCGCACTGTCGAAGTTGCAAGCCGTGGCATCGGTGCATCCAAAAATCTCGTCCGTGTCACACACCCCATCCGCATCCGCATCTTCGGCACAATCGCCTGCGCACACGCCAAGTGCGTCCAATTGGCTTCCGTCACAATCACAGTCACCGGCAGGAATGTCAGAACATCCGCACTCATAGATCTCTCCAGGGCCATTGCAGACTCCGCAAGCGTCGAATGCACCGACGCAATCGTCAACATCGTCACAAATGCCATCGGCATCGGCGTCAGCCTCACAGTCGCCACCGCACACGCCCAAAGCGTCGAGCTCATTTCCGTCGCAATCGCAATCGCCTGGAGGGATGTCGGAACACCCACATTCATACACTTCTCCCGGGCCATTGCAGATGCCACAGGCATCAAGTTCGCCCACGCAAGCATCCACATCATCACAGATGCCATCGGCATCGGCATCCTCCAAGCAATCGCCTCCGCACACACCTAGCGCGTCCTGCTGGTTGCCATTGCAATCACAATTCCCTTCTGGAATGCCGGAACATCCACATGCGAAGACCGCTCCCGGACCGTTGCAAACGCCACAAGCGTCAAGCGCTCCCACGCAGTCGTCCACATCGTCACAAATGCCATCACTGTCGGCGTCAGCCGTGCAGGAGCCACCGCACACGCCGAGCGCATCGAGCTGGTTGCCGTTGCAGTCGCAGTCATTGGCAGGGATGTCAAAACATCCGCACTCGAAGATGTCGCCTGGACCGTTGCACACGCCACACGCGTCAAAGACCCCGACGCAATCGTCGACGTCGTCACAAATGTCGTCGGCATCCTCGTCCGCATCGCAGTCACCGCCACACACGCCCAAAGCATCGAGTTGGTTTCCATCACAATCGCAATCTCCTTCGGGGATGTCGGAACAGCCACACTCGAAGATTTCGCCTGGGCCGTTGCACACGTTGCACGCGTCGAGTGCACCGACACATTCGTCGACGTCGTCGCAAATGCCATCCATGTCTGCGTCTGCTGCGCACGATCCACCGCAAACACCAAGGGCGTCGATTTGGTTTCCGTTGCAGTCACAATCCCCTTCTGGGATGCCTGCACAACCACAAGTGTACACCGCGCCCGGACCATTGCAGAGTCCACACGCGTCAAAAGTGCCTACACAGTCGTCGACATCATCACACACGCCGTCCGCATCCGCGTCGGCATCGCATGAACCTCCGCAAACGCCGAGGGCGTCAAGTTGATTGCCATTGCAATCGCAGTCCCCCTGCGGGATGTCTGAACAACCGCATTCATACACCGCGCCGGGGCCATTGCACACGCCGCATGCATCCAACGCACCCACACAGGGGTCGACGTCGTCACAAATGCCATCTGCATCGACATCTGCTGGGCAGTCCCCTCCGCAAACGTCAAGGGCATCGAGCTGATTTCCATTGCAATCGCAGTCTCCTGCTGGAATATCTTCACATCCACACTCATAAATCTGGCCGGGGCCGTTGCAAACGCCACAGGCATCGACGCTGCCAACGCACGCATCGACATCATCGCAAATGCCGTCGGCATCGACGTCTGCATCGCAATCTCCACCGCAATCGTTCAAGGCATCAAGCTGGTTGCCGTCACAATCGCAGTCGCCTTCTGGGATGTTGGTGCATCCACAGGTGTACACATCGCCCGGACCATTGCACACGTTGCAAGCGTCGAGTTCGCCGACACATTCGTCCACGTTGTCGCAAATGCCGTCGGCATCTTCATCCGCAAGGCAGTCGCCACCGCATACGCCGAGCGCATCGAGCTGGTTGCCATTGCAATCACAATCGCCAGCGGGGATGCCGCTGCCTCCGCACACACCACATTCGTCCGTGTACTCACAGGAACCATTGTCCACGTTGGCTGAGGCATCATAATTGCACGCTTCAACATCGGTGCAGCCTTCCACCACGTCCACGCAGGATCCGTCGTCGTACTCTGCATTCTCATCGTAGTTCAAGGCGGTGTCGTCAGTACAACCGCAGACATTGTTGGTCGGGTTGTCGTCGCCCACGCCTTGCACCATCAACGTCACCACCTCAGACGTGGAGGCGAGAGATTGATCCAGAATTTGGGCTTGAAGCGTGGCACTGACCTCTCCATCGGTGGTCAACTGGGCCACCAACACACGGAGGTCCTCTCCCGCTTGAATGCCTTGCAAATCAGAGGCCATCCATCCACCACCCACAGGCGTGTCCCAGACGAGATTCTGCCCCGCCTCAAACGCGGTCAGGCCGGCCTGGTCACCTTGAACCACAATGTTGCTTTGGTCCAAGGNGACGTAAGAATCAAAGACTTCTCCGTCTGCCTGCAAGAACGAGGTTGTTGTTTCGATTCGGAGCGCTTCACCCTCCTTTCCCATGACCGCTGTCAGCGCATCCTGTGGGTCGTCAAAGGTGACGTAAAGACGGTACGTGGTCATGCCATTGGCCAAACCTGTGGCATGGGTTTCCAAGATCATGCCCACCGGAGATGGCTGACCTCCTGCACAAGAACAGTAGTCGCAGTCCGTGGCCGCCACATCTGCATAATTGCATGCATCCAAATCGGCGCATTCATCCTCTGAATCGCAAATGCCATCCCCATCGATGTCCGCCAAGCAACCGCCTCCACAAACGCCAAGGGCGTCGGTCACGTTGCCGTCGCAGTCACAAGCTCCTTCTGGAATGCCGTTGCCTCCGCACACGCCACATTCGTCAAGCACGTTGCCCGCGCAATCACAAGCGCCGTCAGCGATGCCTTCACCGCCACATACGCCGCATTCATCCGCTTGGAGGCAGGAACCATCGTCGTAAGTCGCATTCGCATCGTAATTGCAGGCCGTTGCATCCGTGCAACCGCAGGCATTGCCCTCGCCCACTGCTGCGTAGACACCGGCTCCCGCAAACTGAAACGTTTTCTGCACGTCGTTGCCAACGCCCTCGGCACCTTCAGGCAACACTTGGACATTGACGGTCCCAGAGACCTCGCCCAGGGAGGTCAGTTGCGCAATGAGCACCTCATTGTTGGCGTCGGGGAAGGTGTTCGCCGCGGTATTCAACGCAAACCACGAGCTTCCCGTGATCGAGTTGATCAAGAGCTCTGTGGTGCCATTGTTGATGAAGAACGGCGAAAGGGGTTGATTCGTGTCTTCGGCCAAACTTGGGTCTGCCGCATCCGCAATGCCCGATGTCGACGCAGGCCCTTCGAGCCCAATGGTCGCGTAGCTGTCGTCTGCCAAATCAGGGACGAACCCGAAGAATGCAGGATTGACGCCCGACGCATTCCAGCTTCCATTGAACGTGCTGTTAAACACACCCAATGGCGCATTGATTTGAAGTGGCGTTCCTTGCAAGCCAAACACCGCACTCATCTGGTCCTGCGCACTGGCCATGCGGACTTTCAAACGGTAGCGCGTCGCCCCAGCCACACCTGCCGCAGGCGCAGATTCCACCACGAGCGAGTAACCCGAACCCGAAGCACCGCAGTTGCAGAAAATGCAAGATTCGTTGTCTGCAATGGTGGCATTTTCGTCGTAGTTGCATGCCAACGCATCGGTGCATCCCGCGCAACTTTCAAATTCACAACTTCCGTCGTCGATGCCCGCAGCAGCGTCGTAGTTGCATGCACCTGCATCCGTGCAACCTTCTGCGGCGGTTTGGCCAAAGGTTCCTGTGCCATCAAAAGCCAAGGAAATCTTCTCCTGGTCCGTTCCCACGCCAAGTGGGAAAACCTGATAGTTGAGTTGGCCAGAAATCGTCCCTGCTGTCGTGACCTGCATGATCAACCAACGTCCATCCACAGGAGAGGCGTTTGCTGCCGTGTTCAACACGTACCAAGAGCCCCCTGTCAAGGTGTTGACATTGAGGGCTGTGCCACCAGATGTGAAAAATCCAGAGATGGTTGGAGACATAGATTCATCCTCCACAATGCTCGGATCCGCAGCCCCAACAATGCCAGAAGCCGCGGCAGGACCCTCCAAACCGATGGTCGCGTAACTGTCGTCTGCCAGCTCTGGGAAGGAAGGAAGAAACAAAGGGTTGATGCCCGAAGCATTCCAGGAGGCGTTGAAAGGACTGTTGAAAATGCCTGCAGGCGTTTCAATGACGAGGTTGTCCTCGTCTGTGCCATACACCGCAGACATGAGGTCTGTCTCATCGTTGGCCTGGACATAGAATCGGTACACCATTCCTCCAGAACCCACTGCGGGAGCAGACTCGACAGTCAGGTAGTACGGCGTTTGGGCATGAACCAACGTGGTTGTCAACCCGAGCAACACCAGTGCGGACAGCGTTTCCTTCATGGAAGAAAGGCGCTTGATCAAACCGTTCAAAGGAGCAATCATGTGTGAATCATTTAGTCGATGCATCGTAGACAAATCTCAAAATCCTCAAGACGAGTACGCGTTAATCTCATATAAAGTTGCATATAAATTTACATATATCCAAATGAATTTTATACAACTCGCCTCCCTCCACCTGAACGGGTTTGGACGTCTGGACAAAAAAAAGGAGGCCGATGGGCCTCCTTTCTTGATTGCTTTGTCTGATGAAATCAGTGCGTCTTGACGAGCTGCAAGGAGTTTGGACGGCCATTCGCCATCAACACCAAGCGGTACATGCCAGCCTCTGCCCCACTCAAATCGAGTGTGGTGCGGAATGCGCCTGAAGTCGCTGTCCATTGGCCAGCTTGAATGGTGCGGCCCTGGGCATCGAGAATCAGGAAGTCCATCGCGCCCTGGAATCCACCATGCACGTCGACCACGAATTCGCCCTGTGAAGGGTTGGGGAACACCGTGGCGGTGACGCCCGCACCCAACTCCCGAATGTCCGTGGTGATGTTGAACGTCTCCTGAGTTGTGCAGCCGTTGTCGTCTGTCACGTCCACCGTGTACGAGCCCGTAGAAATGCCTTCGAGGTCTTGACCGTCTTGACCAGACACGCCTGGACCAATCCACTCGTACGTGTATGGCAAGCTGCCCCCCGTGACCGTCACGTCAATGGTTCCCTCGCCCGTGACAGAACCTTCTGAGACAATGCCAGTCACCACGATCGCTTCAGGCTCGCCAATGGTGGCCTCCACAGACTCTACACAACCGTTCTCGTCCTGGACGAAGAAGTTGTACGTGCCCGCCAACAAATCGTCAAATTCGTTGTCCTGACCAAAGCTGTTGCCGTCGTCGCTGTATTGGAAGCTTCCGCTTCCGCCCTCGGCAGAGAGTACTACCTCTCCATCGTCGTCGCCGAAGCAAGATGCATCCGTGCTCACTGCGGTTGCAGTGATTTCCACACCGGCTGCCACCTCCACACTGACGGTTTCAGAACAACCGTCTTCGTCTGTCACCGTCACTTCATACGTGCCTGGTGCGAGGTCCGACACTGCGGTCTCCGTGGTGGCTTCGCCGCCAAAAGCGTAGGTGTACATGCCCTCACCTCCCTCAGGAGCCCAAGACACTTGACCGTCGGCGCTGCCGAAGCACGCTTCAGGCATAGACATTGCGTTCACGTCGATGGCCGCAGGACCAACCACCACTTCTTGTTCCATCGTGGCTGTGCAACCGTTGACATCTTGGGCAGTCACGGTGTATGTACCACCGGTCACCATCAAGGGGCTCGGCGCGTAGTTTTCGCCATCCACAGAGTACAGGATGGTGGAAGGCGCTGCCCCACCAAATGCCTGCAGGTAAATCTCGCCGTCAGGCGTGTTCGCACATGTCGCGTCCACCACACTGGCATTGGTTTGGAAGCCGACGTTGATTTCTGTCGGGGTAGAGATGGCCACTGCATCAGACTGGCCGAAACAGCCGTTGCTGTCCACGGCGTAGATGCTCAGGGTTTGACCTCCAGCCAAGCCCGTCCACTCCGTTTGGGTGGTAAACACCGTAGGATTGTTGGAGATGTAGTATTCGTACATCCCAGAACCACCCGTGGTCTCGATGATGGTCAACACCGCATCCTCTGTGTCGAAGCATGAAACACCCGAAGTCAACACTGCATTGACTTCCACCACTTCAGTGACCGGAACCTCCACGTCGAGAGAGTCCGTGCATCCCGCAGCATCCACCACGTAGACCGTGTACATGCCCGAAACAAGCGAACCGAAGTTTCCAAAGTTCTGAGCCGTGCCTTCGACGGCGTTGAGGTAGTAATCGTCCGACCCCTGAGCGCCAGAAGCCAAAACCTGAATCAACGCGTCATTCTCACCGTTGCAGGAAGGAGACGTCACGTTGTCCAAACTCAATGACACGGTGCAAGGGAGCACACAAGACAAATCGTCCAACGTCGCCGTCACGTCGTAGTTGGTGGCGGCAGGGTTGGTGCAGCCAAACACGTCATCGACATTGGTGCTGAACGTGGCCGTGGATTGCTGTTGTTCCGATTGGACCCCGTTCGGGAAGACTTGGAGGTTGAAGATGCCGTAGACTTCGCCGGTGGCGGTGATTTGGCCGATCAACACACGGTTGTCATCCCCCCCAAAAGCCAAGCTTGTCGCGGCGCATTCCTCGATGGTTTGCTGTGACGTACAAGGGAACACGTTGAACCATGATGCACCGATGGGATCGTTGATGGTAAAGCCTTCACCCGCATTGAAAAGGGCGAGTGCAGGTTCCATGGTGTCTGCAGTGTTTTGGACGTTCACGCCGCCGTTGGCATCCTCAGCACCAATGGTAAACCACGAGTCGTATTGACCCGTGGGAAAGACTCCAAATCCAGAATGTTGACCTGCAGTGCCAGGTGACAGAGACGATAATGATCACGACAACTCCCTTGAGAGGAAAGG
>NYSX01000016.1 GCA_002683345.1 Flavobacteriales bacterium | reverse complement strand
CGTCTCCGTCAAAGTCGCTCAAGCAGTTTCCATCGCAATCGTATCCAGATTCCGGGTATTCACATTCCCCGGGGTAGATGGCGTTCTCGTCGTAGTTGCACGCCGTGGGAGCCAAACATCCCACGCACGAATCGAACTCACAGGATCCGTTGTCCACGTTGGCTGTCACGTCGTAGTTGCACGCTGAGCTGTCGGTGCAGCCTTCCACGGGGAGAATGCAGGAACCGTTGTCTTCCGTGGCATCAACGTCAAAGTTGAGGGCAGTGGAATCGGTACATCCTGAAATCTCAAATTGGTCACACACGCCATCTCCGTCAGAATCGAGCAAACAGTTGCCATCGCAGTCGTACCCGGCGTCGGGGTACTCACACTCGCCAGGGAGTTGAGCGTCAGAGTCATAGTTGCAGGCCGTTTCGACCAAACATCCCTCGGTCAGACAAGAGAAGAAATCACAGGAGCCATCGTTGAAGTTGGCAGTCTCGTCGTAGTTGCACGCGCCGACCACGGTACAGCCTGGGAATTGGCACGAGCCGTCGTCAAACGTGGCGTCTGCATCGAAGTTGGCAGCCTCGGCGTCGGTACAGCCGTAGCACGAGGAGTAATCCATGCAGCCCGCGGCAATGGTGGCGTCGGGATCGTAGTCACATGCGAGCGGGTTGGTGCAACCTGCACATGTGGCGTATTCACAAGAGCCATCGTTGTAGGTGGCGTCAGGGTCGTAGTTGCAGGCGGCGGGATTGGTGCAACCAAAGGACAAACAGCTCAGGAAGTCACACGAGCCGTCGTTGATGACCGCTTCAGGGTCGTAGTTGCACGCAAAGGGGTTGGTGCAGCCGGGCACGTTGCACGTGATGAAATCGCAGGATCCGTCGTCATCCGTGGCCTCAGGGTCGTAGTTGCAGGCGTCTGCTGCAGTACAGCCAGGAACTTCGAAGGGATTGCAAATGCCGTCTCCGTCGTTGTCGGCAATGCACGACCCATCGCAGTTGTAAGCATACTCAGGGAATTCACACTCCGCTGGGTAAATGGCCGTGGGATCGTAGTTGCACGCACTTTCGTTCAAACAACCGGCACAAGAGGTGAATTCGCATGAGCCGTCGTCGGTGTTTGCACCCTCGTCGTAGTTGCACGCAGATGGGTCGATGCAACCCTCGGTCAAAATGAAGCACGATCCGTCGTCGTCTGTGGCATCGCTGTCGAAGTTGACCGCGTCGGGGTTGGTGCAGCCCAACACCTCAAACGGATCGCAAATGCCGTCACCGTCGGTGTCGGCAAGGCAGTTGCCCTCGCAATCGTAACCGTTGTCCGCAAATTCGCAGTCGCCCGAGAGCACGGCTTCAGGGTCGTAGTTGCACGCAATGGGGTTCAAACACCCCGCACAGCTTTCGTACTCACAGCTCCCATCGTCAGAGTTGGCGGTTTCGTCGTAGTTGCAGGCCACAGAAACAGTACATCCCAAGAAGAGGCAGGTGCCGCTGTCTTGGGTTGCGTCGGGGTTGTAGTTGTCTGCATCGGGGTCGGTGCAGCCCACACATGAAGTGAAATCCGTGCACTGGGCACTGATCGTTGCTGTGGGGTCGTAATCACAAGCCACGGGGTTGGTGCATCCCGCACAGCTCACAAACTCGCAAGAGCCATCCTCGTAGGTGGCCTCGTCGTCGTAGTTGCATGCCGCGGCGTTGGTGCAGCCGAAGGTGATGCAAGAGAAGTAGTCGCACGAGCCGTCATCGATGGTGGCCGAGGGGTCGTAGTTGCAGCCAAAGGGGTTGGTGCAGCCTGCGCAAGTGTCGAAATCGCAGCTGCCATCCAATTCCGTGGCATCCTCGGCGTAGTTGCACGCAGTAGGGTCCGTGCATCCTTGAATTTCAAAGGGGTCACACACGCCATCTCCGTCGGTGTCCAGGAGGCAATTGCCATCGCAGTCGTAGCCCGCTTCGGGGAACTCACACGTGGCCGGGTAGACGGCGTTGGCGTCGTAGTTGCAGGCGCTTGGGCTCAAACAGCCTGCGCAAGAAGTGAATTCACAGCTGCCGTCGTCTACGTTGGCGGCGGAGTTGTAGTTGCATGCCGTGGGGTCTTGACATCCCTCCACAGCGGCAATGCAGGACCCGTCGTCGTCTGTGGCGTCGGCTTCGTAGTTCAATGCATCGGCATCGGTGCAGCCCTCAATTTCATTGGGGTCACAAATGCCATCGCCGTCGGAATCGAGCAGGCAGTTCCCCTGGCAGTCATAACCGGAGTCAGGGAAGGTGCAGCTGCCGTCGTTGATGATGGCAGAAGGGTCGTAGTTGCATGCGTTTTGGTTCAAACACCCGCTGGGCAGACAAGAGAAGAAGTCACAAGAGCCGTCGTCCACGTTGGCCGTGGCGTCGTAGTTGCACGCCCCCACAATGGTGCAGCCTGGAATCTCACAAGACCCATCGTCGAGCGTGGCCGAAGGATCAAAGTTGGGCGCGTCGACGTCCGTGCAACCGTAACAAGACGAAAAGTCGGTGCACGTGGCGGCCAAGGTGGCAGTGGGATCGAAGTCACAGGCATCCGGGTTCATGCATCCGGCGCAAGAGACGTATTCGCAGGAGCCGTCGCTGTAGTCTGCCTCGGCATCGAAGTTGCACGCCGTGGGATTGGTGCAGCCAAAGACAAGGCAAGACAAGAAGTCGCAGGAACCGTCGTTGGACGTGGCACTCGGATCGAAGTTGCAAGCGGCCGGGTTGTTGCAGCCGGGGTCTGCCCATGCCTCAGAGGCAGGGGCCAAAAGCATCCAAATTCCGAGGGCAATCGTGAGACAACCTCGGAGGGACCAGAAGGAATTCGCAGCCGTGGAGGAGAGGGAGGACTTCGAATCGCGGGTGAACAAACAACTCATGAGCTCGTGTTTCGTCTTTGAACTCGACAAAATACGGAAAAAAACGCACGAAAGTTCGATTTCGACGTATGAGCGGCTGATATTGTTCGACGAGATTGAATTTCGCCATGTTGAATCGGTGATGCGAGCGCAAAAAAAAACCACCCCAATCGGGATGGCTTTTTTGCTGAATGTCAATGGGTTGAGCCGGTCGTCTCTTCGAATTGCGCGACCTTATTTGGTCAGGCGCTTGCTCAAGTCGAGGACGCTTGGCGTCGCGATGAAAATGGAGCTGTAGGTACCCACAACCACACCTACCATCAACGCGAACACAAAGCCTTTGATGTTGTCACCGCCAAGCAAGAAGATGGTGAGCAACACCACAAACGTCGAGAGAGAGGTGTTGATCGTCCGGCTCAAGGTGCTGTTCAATGCGCTGTTCATCAGCTCTTCTTCGCCCTTCTTGTTGCCGTACAATCCGACGTACTCACGAATGCGGTCAAACACAACCACCGTGTCGTTGATCGAGTAACCAATGACCGTCAAGATGGCGGCAATGAACGCTTGGTCGATTTCCATGGTGAAGGGGAGGAGGCCTCCAAAAATGGAGAACACCGCCAGCACCACAATCACGTCGTGCACCATCGCAATCAAGGCACCCAAACCGTACTGCCACTTCCGGAAACGGAAGAAGATGTACAAGAAGATGATGATGAGAGAGAAGATGGTCGCGTTCTGCGCTCCGCTGCGGAAGTCGTCAGAGATGGTGCTGTCCACCTTGTTGTACATGTCGACGCTGTAGCCTGTGCCCAAGGTCCCAAGACCTGCAGCCAAGGCAGCGTTGATTTCTTCATCCACATTCTCTGATTCGCTGTCAATCATGAAGTTGGTCATGATGCGCAGCTTCTCAGGAGAGTCTTTGGTTTGGACGAGAGGGTTGCCAGGAACACCGTCTTCGGTGAAGGCCGTGGCCAACGCACCGCGAACAGCTTCAGCGTCCACGGCATCGTCGAAGCTCACGTCGAACGTGGTACCTCCGGAGAATTCCACACCTTCATTGAGGCCTTTCGTCGCCAACGAGCCAATGCCCGCGATGACCACGATGGCGCTCAGCGCGTAGAAACGACGGCGGTTGCCGATGAAGTTCACCGCGGAGTTGGTGAACCAGTTCTTGGTGGCTTCTGTGTAGAAGGTGATGTTCTTCTTGTTCTCGAGGCGAGAGAAGAAGATCAAACGCGTCAGCACAATCGCACTGAAGAGCGACGTGAAAATACCGATGATCAACGTCGTGGCGAAGCCGCGGATGGCACCGCTACCGAAGGAGTAGAGCACAAAGGCCGTCAACAACGTGGTGATGTTGGCGTCAATGATGGCGCTGTAAGCTTTGGCATAACCTTCTTTCAAGGCGACCATCAGGCCTTTGCCGCCGCGCATTTCTTCACGGATGCGCTCGTAGATGAGCACGTTGGCGTCCACCGCCATGCCGATGGTCAACACGATGCCCGCGATGCCTGGCAGCGTCAATGCTGCACCGAGCGAGGCAAGTGCGCCAATCAAGAAGAACAAGTTGGCGATCAAAGCCACGTTGGATACGAGGCCGGCTCCGCGGTAGTAGAAAATCATGTACGCCAACACCACAAGGAGGGCGATGACAAACGAGCTCAAGCCCGCCTTGATGTTTTCTTCACCGAGCTGTGGTCCCACGCTGACCTCGTCCACAATGCGGGCGGGGGCGGGGAGTGAACCGGCCTTGAGGAGACCTGCGAGGTCTTCGGCTTCTGCGAGCTTTTGCTCAGCCGATTGGCCCGTGCCAAAGCTGATTTGTGAGCGGCCGTTGGTGATGGCCGTCTGCACGTTGGGGGCACTGAAGACAAGGTTGTCGAGCACCACCGCAACCGCGCGGTTATTTTCGTTGGCGCAGCGCTCCGTCATGGCACCCCAAGAGATGGCGCCTTCGCTGTTCATGGTCATGCTCACGACCACGTCTCCGATCTCGTCGTAGGACACGCGGGCGTCCACAATGCTCTTGCCGCTGAGCTCAGCCTTGCCCTTGCCAGACATGTCCTTGATGGCGTAGAGCTGCGCCACGTTGGTGGCTGGCTTGGCTTCCCACAGGAGGCGCAAGTCGCTGCCGAGGGCCGTACGGGCCTCGGGGCGGCGGAGCATGTCGTTCACGCGGTTGGTGTCGCTGGTAAGCGTGTAACCGACCACGGGAGAACGACGGCCGAGTTCCATTTGGAAGACCGAGAACAAGGGGTTCTTGGCGCGGAGCTCGTCTTGGTTCAAGGTGGAGTCCGCAGGCGCGTTCTCGCCGAAAAGCTCGGGGCTCATGGCTTCACCGAGGGCCGTGTTGGCTGCACCAATGCGGCCGATGACTTCGTCGTTGAAGTAGGTCTCCCAGAACTCTAGGTTGGCCGTGCTCTTCAACTGCTTGCGAGCACGCTCGCGGTCGTCAATGCCAGGAAGTTCCACAAGGATGCGACCGTTTTGGAGCTTCTGCACGTTGGGCTGGGCCACGCCGAGCTGGTCGATACGCTTGCGGATGATGCTTTCGGTGTTGTCGATGGCGGTTTGGGCTTCCGCACGGAGGATTTCAAAGATCTCCGCGTCCGTGCTCTTGGCAGGGAAGAGGTCCTTGTTCTCCATGTTGTGGAAGATGCGCCACAACTCCACTTCGGGAGCGCGGGCCGTCCACGCAGACTCGAAGTTGGTCACGAAGTCGTCGCTGTTTTCCTTGCGCAGCGCCTTGGCGTCGGCAATGGCACCTCGGAAATCGGCGTTGTCGCTGTAGTCAGAAAGGGCCACGATGAGGTCGGGGAGGCTGACTTCGAGCGTCACACTCATGCCTCCCTTGAGGTCGAGGCCGAGGTTGAGCTCTTGCTCTTTGACTTGGCGGTACGTGTGGCCAAACACGGGGTAAATCTCTGCCGTGGCACTGTCGCGAAGGAATTCGCGGGCAGCTTGGGCTGCGGCTTCGTCGAAGGTTTGGTCTCCAAGGGCACCGGCCGTTTCGAGAGAGTCTGCCACGTAGGCACCGTACTCATCCGCGGTCGCTTCATACCCACTCGCCACCCAATTGAAGGAAAGGGTGTACAACGTCGCCAACGCCAACAGCACTGTGAAAACGACAAGGATGTTCTTATTCTGCATGATCGCTAAGGTTCAGCTTTAGTTCAATTTCAGGTGCGCGAATATAAGAAAAAAAGCAAGGCCCTCTGCGCGAAAGGCCTTGGTGGTTCGGGGGGGAAGCATACCTTCGTGTCATGGAAAAGGTTGCAGTTCGCGCGCACTTTTGGGCAGGTTGGGTGATGGTTTTTGGAATGGTGTGTCTTCCATACGCATCGCTCCAAGCCCAAACCGTGGCCGACGTCCAATTGGCCGTGCTGCAATACCGTGGCGGAGGCGACTGGTATTCCAACCCGACGGCGGTGCCCAATTTGGTGCGTTACTGCAACGAGGAAATGGGGATGGACTTGTCGGAAGACGTGCCCTACGTCGATGTCGGGTCACCAGACTTGTTCAACCACCCGTGGATCCACATGACGGGCCACGGCAACGTCGTGTTCTCCTCGCGCGAGGCGGACCAACTCCGGAGCTACCTCACCGCAGGCGGCTTTCTGCACATCAGCGACAACTACGGTATGGATCCGTTTGTCCGCGCGGCCATGGCCAAGGTCTTCCCGGACCAGGAATGGGTGGAGGTGCCGTTTGACCACCCCGTCTACCACCAGCAATTCGATTTCCCGGATGGCCTGCCCAAAATCCATGAGCACGACGACCTCCCGGCGCGTGGGTTTGGGCTGTTCGTGCAGGGGCGCTTGGTCTGTTTCTACGACCACGAATGCGACCTCGGCGACGGGTGGGAGGATTACCAGGTCCACCGCGACCCAGACGACGTGCGCGAATCCGCGCTGCGCATGGGCGCCAACCTCATCCGTTACGCGATGGGTGGGGCCGACGGCCTGTGACCCTTCCGAGATTCAAGGTGGTTCGGCCGCACGGGCGGCCTTCATTTCAGGAAGTTGGCGCGAGGTTGACGCGGGTGATGCCGCCTTCGTCGACGTGCTTGGACAGTGTCAGGCCTTGGGTGGACATCGCGTGCACCAAGGGCTCCCAGGTGTCGACGGTTCCCTCCGCGTGATCCCTTCGCAAATCGTCCAATCGCGCTCCGGCCACTTCCGCCAAGACATCCCAATACATGTCTGCCGTGAGTCCGATTCGGGGTTGTCCGTAGCGCTCCCAAAGGAGGCGCATCGCTGTACTCAACGACGCTTTGCCCTCGGTGCGCTCCATGATCCGGGTGTCGCACAAGAACGCGAGGACCGCGCCTTCGACGTAAATGCTGCCCTTGCGGCCACGCACGCCCATCTTGTAGCCGTCGAGCCACGTGTCGTAGCTCGAGGCGGCGACGCTCAGGTTGAGGCGGCCGGGGTTGTTGACGTGACGTTCAAGGAGTTTGGTCATCAAACCGCACCATCCTTGCAAGTCCACAATGCCCGCCTCAAACAAGAACAAATCCCCCATGTACGTCGTCACGCCTTCCGCGACGTAGCCCAATTCGGAGGGGCAAGGCCCTGTAAAGTCGTAGGGCGTCCACTCGGCAGGTCGGATGCGTTTCACATTCCAGGCGTGGTACAACTCGTGGCTCGCGATGCCCAAAATTTCCATGTAGCCTTCCTCGGATCGCACGCGCTCGGCGGGTCCCAAGGCAATCACCGTGCTGTCCTCGTGTTCCACCCCGTGGCGAACGTCGCGGTCGGGGAAGAGGTAGAGGAAATGGTACTCGTCGGTGGGGAACGACCCAAAGTAGGAGAGTTGCGAACGCGTGAAGGCCACGTGGTCCGCCACAAACCGGGCAGGGTCTTCGGGCAGGGTGTCGTGCACCCAAATGTGGACGTCAAGACCTTGCTCGCGGTAGCTGTCGTGCCAAAGTTTGGGCGAAGCCATCCACGGGCTGTCCATCAGGTGCTGCACATCGCGGGCGCGCATGGTGGGAACGCCGTCGCGTTCCTCCCAAGGCATGGCCACGGCCAACGCCCAGCCCGACTCAGAGGTGGGGTCGAGCGTCAAGTCGGTGAGGGCCACTTCGGCCGCGAGGTCCTGCCGCTCCAAGTCGTACATGAAGCAATTCACGGGATTCACGTAGAACAGGTCGTCCTCGACGCAGGTCGATCCGGCGTTCAGAATGTCGGCGTGAAAGACCCACTCCACCTGGCGAACGCCATTGGGGACGCGCCAGGCATGAAGGTCCTGTTTGGCGAGGCGCATGCGCTGCCCCTGACCGTCCATCCCTTCGACCCACAAGACATACTGTGCGAAGTTGCCCAATTCATATCGGCCAGGCCGCCAGGTCGGCAACTGCAAGGTCCAAGCGCCTTCGCGTTCGGGGAACGTGGCGCTGAAGCAAATGCGTTGCGCGGCCACATCGCGCTTGAGTTCGTAGCGTACGGTCGATGTGCTCATTTCAATCCGTTCAGGAGGTCCGCAATCGGTTGTCCCGTGGTCCCGTTGGGGTAGGGGCTGTCCATGATTTGGGCCACGGTCGGCGCAATGTCACGGATGTAGGTCCGGTTGTGCGTTTCGCCGTGGGGCACGCCTGCGCCCAAAAACAAGGCAGGAACGTGCGTGTCTTGCGGAAATGCCGAGCCGTGGGTCGTGCCCGTGCGGCTGTAGTCGATCCATCCGGGCTGGGGCACGAGGAACACGTCGCCGGAATGTCCGGGGCGATGCCCACGCACCAGGCGCGCCACCACGGGATCGTTTGCAGCCATCGCTGGGGCGTCACAGGCCGCAATGGCCTTGCTCAAGCCGGGGGCGGCGGCACAACGCTGCGCGACGAAGCGCGCCATGGCGTCTCGGTCGAGACCTCGCTGGTAAATCAAGGGGTGGTTCAAGAAGATTTGATCGTTGCTGTGACGCAAAATCCAAGGCTCTCCCGCGGGCGTGAATCCCCAGCGGTCTTGCAACTGCATCTCGACTTCGTCCATCAGGTTCCCAGGTTTCCAGTAGTCCGTGGGCATGCCCATGGAGGCGGCGTGCGAAGGAACGTTCGCCCCGCCGTGGTCGGCAGAAAGGAATGCGGTCCATTGTCCTCGGCCCACCTTCTCGTCAAGCGCATCGAAGAGGCGCTTCAATTCCAAGTCCAGCCGCAGGTACATGTCCATGGTCTCTTGGGCATGGGGACCCACACGGTGGCCAACGTAATCGGTGGCGCTGAAGCTTAGGGCAAGCAGGTCCGTGACGTCGTCCTGACCCAGCTCGGCGCCGTCGATGGCGGCGAGCGCGAAGTCAACGATGAGGGTGTTGCCCCCTGGCGTGCCTTTGAGCAGGTCGTACCCGCCATTCTTTTCCCGCAGGGCCTGAAGGTCATAGGGGAACGTGGGGCGCAGTTCGCCTTTGAAGGCGCCCTCGTAGGGGTTGTTGTCCGGCAAGCATTGGCTGTACACCGACTCGTCCCGCAGGCGATCCCATCCGTCTCCCATCAACGTTTCCGCCCGTCCCGATTGGTTGAGGTCCACGAGCCATGTCGGGAGGGAGTCTCCGTAATAGGTGCTGGACACAAAGTGACCGAGGTCTTTGCCGTAAAACCAAAACGCGCCGTCCGCCCCATGGCCTGCAGGAAGAATGGCACCGCGGTCTTTCATGCTCACGCCGTAAACTTTGGCTTGACCCCCCGTCGCCATTTTCAATTCATCTCCCAGGGTCGTGGAAAGCATGCGGTGGGGGGACATTTGGCCTGAAGAGCCCAAGACGAGCCCCTCGAAATCCACGCCGTCGCCGTTCACGCCTCTCACAGAAGTGTCCGACGCGCAATAGACGCTCGTCCCGGAAGCGCGGTCGTACCAGTCGTTGCCGACGATGCCGTGCACCGTGGGGGTGGTGCCCGTGTAAATCGAGGCGTGCCCGGGGCCTGTGTAGGTGGGGGCATATCCAAAGTGGTGGTCCCGACACGTGAAGCCTTCCTCCACCATGCGGCGGAATCCGCCTTCACCGAAGGTGACAGGGGAGTCCACGTCGTCCCAAGCGCCAAAACGGGTGAGGTAGTCCGCCCGCATTTGGTCGACGGTGATGCCGACGACGAGTTTGGGGTGGGCGTGGGCGGAAGATTCGCCGACGAGGATTTCAGTCTGGAAGGAGCAACCCGAGGCGAACATGGCCAAGGCACAGGCAGAGAACGTGTACTTCATCGAGCCCGAAGATAGGTCGCCTCCGTGCCCTCAGCAACGGCGCGTGTGCGGGGTGTCAGGATGTGATTTGGGCCACCCACCAGCTGACCGCCACGCAACCCACCACAGAGACGGCCACATTGGTCAACGCCAACATCCATCCGCCGTCTTGCCAGAGCTGCAAGGTGTCCCAGGCAAACGTTGAGAAGGTGCTGAAACCGCCACAGACGCCGACCGTCATGAAGAACCACATGGGGGAGGTGCGTCCCCAAAGCTCCGCGCCCGTCACAGCACACCACGCGAGCAAGGCTGTCGCCAACACGTTGGCCGCCAAAACCGCCCAGGGAAAAGAGCCGACCTCCACGGCGCGAAGGCCTTGTCCGAGTCCGAAGCGAAGAACGCTTCCCACGCCGCCACCCATGAAGACGGCAAGCCAGGTCATCGCGGTGATTCCTTCAGCCATGGTCCGGGGTTTGGGAAAGGGGGGCGATCCAATGGCGCGCGATTTGAAGGGCGAGGGCGCCGATGCCCCAGCCGACCAAAAATCCGCCCAGCACGTCTCCCGGATAATGCACACCGAGGTGAATGCGGCTGAATCCAATCAGCACGGCCCAGGCCAAGAGTCCCCATGCCCATGCGCCGCCCAGCAAGCCGCCAAAAAGCACGGCAATGCCCATGTGGTTGGCCGCGTGGGACGACACGAAGCTGAACCGACCGCCGCGGTAAAGTTCGCCGGGGCGTTCCTCGACGAGATGCACGTCGTGCACGAGGGCAGGTTCATGGGAAGGCCGCAGTCGGGCCACCGAGGGTTTGAGCACGCGCGCAGAAATCACGTCGGTGCCCGTCACGCACAACGCAACGCACGCGGCGAACAAGGCCATGGGGCGACCCCAGCCGAGCTGGCGACCCACAGCCCACAACATCGCGAGGTACAGGGGCGTCCAAAACAGGGGTTTGCTCACCCACCACATCACGCCATCCAAAGCTGGAAGGGCGCCGTTGAGGGCCAGGAACAACGCCGTGTCAAGGTCGTTCAGCGCAGAGAGCATGCGGGAATCGAATCAGCGATTTCCGAGGCGATTCCTCAGGCGTACATGGCCTCCACGGCGTCGCCGTACTTGGCCATGATGGGCTTGCGCTTCAGCTTCAGGGTGGGGGTCAACTCGCCGCCGTCAATGGTGAATGGCGCAGGCAAGATGGTGATCTTTTTTACCTGCTCCCACTTGGCAAACGGCGCCATGAGGTCGTTGACTTCTTGCTCGATGCGCTCGCGCAAGCGGTCGTCTCCGGCAATGCCCGCCATGCCTGGGAAGGCGTGGTCGTGACGCTTGCACCATTCTTCCACCACAACCGCGTCGGGCACGATCAAGGCTGCAGGGTGCTTGCGGTTTTCGCCCACCACGATGACCTGCTCAATGAAGAGCGACGCCTTGAGCGCGTTCTCAAGCAACGTCGGAGCGACGTACTTGCCGCCTGACGTCTTGAAAATCTCTTTCTTCCGATCGGTGATGCGGAGGAAACCGTCTTCAATCACCCCGATGTCTCCGGTGTGGAACCAGCCGTCCTTCAGCACTTCCGCAGTCTTCTCTGGGTCTTTGTAGTACCCCATCATGACGTTGGGGCCTTGGACCAAAATCTCGCCGTCGTCCGCGATTTTCACATCCACGCCATCCGCGAGCTTGCCCACGCTGCCAATCTTCAGCATGTTGGCGCCGTTGGTGGTGTTCACGCTGACCACGGGAGAGGTCTCCGTGAGGCCGTAGCCTTCCAGCACCGTGATGCCGGCACCGTTGAAGAAGCGGGCGAGGCGGGGTTGAAGGGCGGCTGAGCCCGAGGCCACAGCTTGAATGCCACTGAGGCCGAGGGCTTCTTTGACCTTCCCGAAGACGAGTTTGCGGGCGAGGTTGAGCTTGATCTGGTAGAATCCGCCTTTGTTGGGGTCCCACTCGAGGGCCACGCCAACGGCCCAGTTGAAAATGGCCGACTTCACGCCGCCTGCGGCACGTCCTTTGGCCACGATGCCGTCGTAGAATTTCTCCAACAGGCGAGGCACCGCCGTAAACATGATGGGCTGCGTGTGGTTGAGGTCCTCCTTGATCGTTTCGAGGCTTTCTCCAAAGTGGATTTGAGCTCCCATGTACATGTACAGGTAGTGGAGCATCCGCTCAAAAATGTGGCACACTGGCAAGAAGCTCAGCACGCGGTAGTCCATGTTGGGGTCGACCGCAGGCACGCGAGGCTGGGCGATGAGCACGTTGCTCGCCACGTTGTTGTGAGACAGCATCACACCCTTGGGAAGGCCTGTCGTTCCTGAGGTGTAGATGATGGTTGCGAGCTGGGCAGGGTCCACCGCATCGCGTCGGGCCTCGAGTTCAGCCTGCTGGGCGTCCGAACCGGCCTTGGCGACCTCGGTCCAGTGGCGTGCACCCTTGACATCTTCAAAGGTGAACACCTCTTCCAGGGTGGGGCATTCGGCCTTGACCGCCATGACCTTGTTGTAGAGCTCCTCGCTGCTGACAAAGCAGTACTTCGATTCGCTGTGGTTGAGGATGTACTTGTAATCCTCTTCCGTCATCGTGGGGTAGATCGGAATGTCGATGGCGCCCGCCTGCATGATGGCGTGGTCCATGATGTTCCACTCGCAACGGTTGTTGTGGCTGATCAAGGCCACTTTCTCCTCGGCCTGAAGCCCCATGGCAATGAGGCCGCGGGACACGGCGTCCATTTCCTCCACAAACTGGGCGGTGGAATAGGTCACGCGGTTGCCGTAGTTGGGCATGGTCATCATCACGTCCAAGGGCTTGGTGGCCAACTGGTAACGTGGGAAATCGAACAGGCGAGTCGGTTGTGTCATGATTCAGGGCTGGGGCGCTGGGCGCCGGTTTGGGGTCCAAAATACACACCCACCCGCGAACGACAAGCCCTGCTGCGAGGTGACCTTCCGGTTAAAGTGCGTGTCCGCAGTGCTTGCAGTACGCCGCGTCGTCGTCGTGGCCTTCGGCACTGCATCCCGGACAAGCTTGGGTGTTGGTGTCCACGCGCGTCGTGCGGGCGAGTTCGGCGCCCACAATGCCAGTCGGCACAGCCAAGATGGCGTAGCCGAGGATCATCATCAGCGAGGCGATAACTTGGCCCGGAACCGTTTGGGGAGCGATGTCCCCGTACCCTACGGTGGTCACCGTGACAATGGCCCAATACATGCTCCGAGGGATGCTCGTGAAGCCAGCCTCTGCATCTTCCACCATGTACACCAAGGTTCCGAGCAAGGTGACGAGCACCAAAACAGCAGAGAGAAAGACCACAATTTTGCGTTGGCTGGCGCGCAGGGCGTCTTTCAGGATTTGGGCTTCGCGGAGGAATCCGACCAATTTCAGCACGCGGAACACCCGCAACAGCCGAAGCATCCGCACCACCCGCAGGCTGGCTGCACCCGGCAGCAACACCTCCACAAACGTCGGCAGGATGCTCAACAGGTCCACCAAGCCGTAGAAGCTGAACGCGTATTTCAAGGGTCGCTTGACCGCGACAAGACGAAGGACGTACTCCACGGTGAACAGGCCGGTGAAGACAAACTCAAGGGCACGCAATTCTTCCCCGTACGTGGCACGAACCGAGGCCACACTTTCGACGAGCACGGCACCGACGCTGAGGAGAATGGCCCAAAGCAGGGCGACGTCGAAGCGTTTCCCCGCAGGGGTGTCCGCTTCAAAAATGACGGTGTGAAGGCGGTGACGCCAGGGGGCGTTCGTGTCTGAGGTGGCCATGTGGGGCAAGATAACGGAAGCCGAATCAGTCCGTCGGGTGGGTGTACATCAAGACGATTTCCATCCAGCCGTCCGGTTCCATCCAATGGTCGGTATGGGGCGGGATTTGGCAGGTGTCGCCTGCTTCCACCGCCACGCGATCTTCTCCAACCACGATGGTGCCACGTCCGGAAACGACCCTGCAATGCTCCCACATGTCGTGCCGGTGTGCCCTTCCGTTTCGCTCAAAACCCAAACGCTCCACAAGGGGCTCATCGCCACGGGACACCGTGACTTCCAGCCATCCAAACGACGTGGGCCGTCGCGTCGGATGCACCGTGTCACTCATGCGGAATGCGACTTATTTCGCGAACGTGGGGGCGACCACGAGGTCTTTGGAACCGCGGGTGTGGATGTAGAACCCTTCTCCTGACTTCGCGCCAAGCTTGCCCGCCGTCACCATGTTGACGAGCAGAGGGCAGGGGGCATACTTGTCCTGACCCAACCCGTCGTGCAACACGCGGAGGATGCTCAAGCACACGTCGAGGCCAATGAAGTCGGCGAGCTGAAGCGGTCCCATGGGGTGCGCCATTCCGAGCTTCATCACGGTGTCGATTTCTTCGACGCCCGCCACGCCCTCATGGAGGGTAAGGATGGCCTCGTTGATCATCGGCATGAGGATGCGGTTGGCCACAAACCCAGGGTAGTCGTTCACCTCCACGGGCACCTTGCCAAGCTGGGCGCTGAGTTCCATGACCTCCTTGCACGTGGCGTCGTCCGTGGCGTAGCCGCGGATGACTTCCACCAGCTTCATCACGGGCACAGGGTTCATGAAGTGCATGCCAATGACCTTGTCGGGACGACCGGTCGCCGCGGCAATGCGCGTGATGCTGATGGAGCTTGTGTTGGTGGCGAGGATGCAGCCTTCAGGTGCAGCGGCGTCGAGGTCCGCGAAAATCTTCAGCTTCAAGTCGACGTTTTCAGTGGCTGCTTCCACCACCAATTCCGCGTGGGCCACCGCCGCAGACAAATCCGTGGATGTGGTCAACCGGCTGAGGGCCGCGTCTTTGTCCGCCGCAGAGATTTTCTCTTTGGCGACCATGCGGTCCATGTTCTTCCCGATGGTGGCCAAGGCCCGCTCCAGGGCGTCTGCCGAACGGTCCATCATGACCACATCGTGGCCGGACTGCGCAAAGACGTGGGCAATGCCGTTGCCCATCGTGCCTGCTCCAATGACGGTGACCTTCATGATCAGGCTTCTTTTTTCTTGGCCGCCTTCTTGGCCGCGGGCTTCTTGGCCGCCGCCTTCTTCGCAGGCTTCTTCTCGGCCTTGGCTTCCTTCTTGGGCGCTTCTTCCGCAGGCGCTTCCTCGGGCTTTTCAGGGGCTTCGAGTGGGAAGGCTCCTTTGCTCACGAGCAGGTTGTACCACTGCACGAGCTTCTTCAAATCGCTTTGGTACACGCGGTCGTGGTCGAGNTCGGGNACAATGCCGTCGACGAAGTCACGAATGGTCTGCGCAGCGTCCTTGTGNGAAGGACCTTCGGCACCTTTTTGGGCGTCGTGCATGCGGTTGAGGATGTCCAAGAGCGGCACATCGTCATCGTGGGTGTACATGGTGATGTCTGCGAGGTTGCTGACGCGGGCGGTGCCGGGCACGCTTGAGCGCTTGCCGTCCACCATGCTTTCCACCACGATGCTGGCGCTTCCGGAGGCCAACACTTGATACAGGCCAGGCTTGCCGGCCACTGCGAGAATGTCTGTGATCTTCATTGCGTTGCGAAAGTACGCAAGGACCGCCCTCAAAGGCCGGGGCAAGTCGGAAGTTGGGCGAGGGGGGAAGCGTGTCCTTGGTCGTCAAGCCCAAACGCCGCATGCTTCAACCCATTGGTCACCAGCAAGACTGGAACCTGAAGCACCAAGTTGTAGCGTGCCGCCTGAGACACGGCATCCTGGTTGAGTGCCACGTTGGGCGCCTTGCATTCCACGAGAATCCGCGGGGTGCCGTCCGGGGTGAACGCCACAATGTCGGCACGGCGCGACATGCCATTGAGCGTCAGTTGATGCTCCACCGACATGCATCCCAACGGGTAGCCAAGGACGGCATTCAAATGGTGAATGACATGCTGGCGCACCCACTCTTCCGGCTCCAACACCACCCACTTCTTTCGGGCGAGGCACAGGACCTCCATCTTGCCTTTGTCGGGCTGTCTTGTTTGGAGCGGCGCAGCCGGCCACTTCAGCGAAGGCATCGGGGAATCCATGCCACGAATCTACTTCTCAAGGCAGTACCTTCGCGGACATGCCGCATCGCCAAATCGTACGCAACATCACCTCGGGGAAGCTCTCTCCGATTTACGTGTTGCACGGCGAGGAGCCCTTTTTCATCACGGAAATCGTGCAGGCCCTGTTGGACACGGTGGTCGCCGAGGGATTCAAGGATTTCAACGAGACCGTGCTCTACGGACGCGACACGGACGTGGATGAAGTTCTCGCGGCGGCCCGTCGCTTTCCCATGATGGCCGACCGCCAGCTGGTGCTGGTGAAGGAGGCGCACGACATGCGCATGTGGAAGCGAAAGGACGACATGGCCAAACTCGCGGCCTACGCCGAGGATCCCGTCCCATCGACCGTGCTAGTCTTTGCCCACCCGCACAAGAAGGTGGACAGCCGGTTGAAGGCGGTGAAGACGATGTCGCGTCAAGGCACCCTGTTTTTGAGCGACAAAGTCCGCGACCACAAGCTGCCGCAGTGGATTGCAGGCTATGCAGAAGGGAAGGGGCTGCAATTGGACGGCCGCGTGTCGCAGTTGCTTGCCGAGAGTTTGGGCAACAACCTGCAGAAGGTGGCCAACGAGCTGACCAAGCTCCAAATCCTGCTCCCGGAAGGCACGAAAGTCACCACCGATCACGTCGAGCAGCACATTGGAATCAGCAAGGACTACAACGTCTTTGAGCTGCAGCGCGCCCTGGGCAACAAAGACATTGAACGGGCCAACCGCATCGTGCAGTACTTCGAGGCCAACCCCAAGAACGCGCCGCTTGCGATGGTCGTGCCCGTGCTGCACGCCTACTTCGCCCGGGTGTTGGTCTATCAGACACTTCAAGACCGCTCGGAAGGCGCCGCGGCCAAGGCCATGCGGTGCAGCCCCTACGCCGTGCGCGACTACGCCCGCGCCGCAAGTGCGTTCAGTCCGGCGAAGGTGGAACGCATCTTTGGATACCTCCGGGATGCGGATAAAAAGGCCAAAGGGCGATTCAATGCCACCACAACGGACGGCATGCTCCTCAGAGAGGCGGTGTTCAAGATTTTGCACTGACCTTTGATCCCATGAACGATTTGATGTTGCGTGCCCTTCGGGGCGAAGTGGTGGAACGGCCGCCGGTGTGGATGATGCGCCAAGCGGGTCGAACCCTGCCTGAGTACCGTGCCGTTCGCGCAGAGGTCGGCGGCTTCAAGGACCTGTTGATGAACCCCGACCGTGCAGCCGAGGTGACCCTTCAGCCCATTGACGCGTATGGCGTGGATGCCGCCATCTTGTTCAGCGACATCTTGGTCGTCCCCGAAGCCATGGGGCTGCCGTACAACCTCGTCGAGAAGGTGGGCCCACGCTTCCCAGAAACGATTCGCTCGCGCAGCGACCTCGACCGCCTGCACGCAGTCGACCCTGAGCGTGACCTCAAGTACGTGCTCGATGCCGTGCGCATCATCCTTCGCGAGCTCGATGGCCGCGTGCCTCTCATCGGCTTCGCAGGCGCCCCTTGGACCCTGTTTTGCTACATGGTGGAAGGGAAGGGGAGCAAGGACTGGGCCCTCGCGCGCCGGATGCTGTGGGAAGAACCGGCGCTCTCGGACGCCCTTCTCGCCGCCATCACCGCCGCCACCAAGTCCTACCTGCATGCCCAAATCGACGCCGGCGTTCACCTCGTCCAGCTCTTTGACAGCTGGGCCGGTTCCCTGAGCCGTGACTTGTATGTCCAGCGCATCCTGCCCCACATGCAGGACTTGCTCGAAGGGCTTCAAGACCGGGTGCCTGTGACGGTGTTCGCCAAGGGGGGCAGCCACTTCCTCGGCGACCTCGCCACCTTGCCGTGCACCACACTCGGCCTGGACTGGCAAACCGACCGCCGATGGGCCCGAGACCTTGCCAACAACGCCCCCGGCGGACCCAAAGTCCTGCAAGGCAACCTCGACCCCAGCGTGCTTTACGCCAATCCTGGCACCATTCGTGCAGAGACCCATCGCATGATTGATGAATTGGGCATCCATCGCACCATCGCTAACTTGGGCCACGGTTTGTACCCCGACATTCCTGCCGACCACGGCCGGGCGTTTGTCCAAGCGGTGAAGGAGTACGTGCCTGCAACTGAACGAGAAACAACCACATCTGCATGATTTTCAAGATTGAAACCGCGCGTTTGCCGCGCTTGGCCATGGTCCTCGTGGCCACCTTGGCCTTCCAGGGCCTTCAAGCCCAAAACCTCGTCCCCAACGCCAGCTTTGAGCAGGTCGCCGAGGACACCAAAGAAAAAGACATCAAGACCTTCGGGTTGGTGAACACCGTGACCAACGAGTGGAGCGGGGCCACGGATGTGTCTCCCGACCTGTTCATGGTGCGCGAAAAGGCGAGCAAGGTCACCGCACCTTGCAACGACTATGGCTTCCAAGAGCCCCAAGACGGCGATTTCTATGCCGGGTTCCGCGCCTACAGCAAGAGCCCCAAGCTCAAGCGTTCCTACCTCCAAGTGCAGCTTACTGAGAAGCTTGAAGCCAACCAGAAGTACTGCGTCTCCTTCGACCTCAGCCTCGCGGACTTGAGCCGCTACGCCGTGCCGGACATTGGTGCCATTTTGAGCGACCGCAAAATTGAGCGCGGCGGCACAGCTCCCATTGTCCAAAAGCCCGACGTGCAGCACAAGAGCAACAAGACCATGGTGTACATGGACGGTTGGGAAACGGTGTGCGGCACCTTCACCGGCACAGGCGAGGAGGAGTACCTCATCATCGGTTGCTTCGGCGGCGATGCCAGCATTGAGGAGGAGAAGGTCAAGCGCCCCATGGGCAACGATTGCTATGCCGGCAAGGCCCAGCAGGCCCAAGCCTACTACTACATCGAAAACGTCAAGGTGGAAGCCATCACGGCATTGAGCGAATGCAAGTGCGGTGCGGCAGACGAGCGCGACATGGATTTGGTCTACGGCTCTTCAAGCAACCTGCCTGAAGACGCTTCTGCCAAGCAGCGCATCGAGGACGCTGGCATCTACTACGCCTTCCTCAAGCGCATGCCCACCGCCGCTGGAAAGAACACGATTGCGGACGTCGTCGCCTTGTTGAACGACAACCCCAACATGAATCTCGAAATCGTGGGGCACTGCGACGACGACGAGTTCCTCGAAGGCAAAATCAACGTGCGTTACAAAGGCATCGGCAAGAAGCGTGCAGGCCAAGTCAAGCGACTCATCGAAGCGGCGGGCATCGCCCCGGAGCGCATCACAGTGAGCGGCCGTGAGAACACGGATCCTGCCAGCACACGCGACAGCGAAATTGCGCGGGCCCAAAACCGCCGCGTGACCTTCCTCGTGAAGTAAACCACGACTGTCATCCACAAAAAAGGGCGTCCCTCGGGATGCCCTTTTTTTGTGCGCCTGATGCGAGGCACCCGAGGCCTTTCTTCAGGCCACCTTCAAGTGACCGCGGTGCGACTTGGGCATCCTTTGAAGGATGGTGAAGGCAATCAGGAACAGTCCCACGAGGGCAAGGATGCTGTTGCGCATCGAACCGGTCACACCTTCGATGTAGCCCCACCCAAACATGCCAATCACCAGGCCACTCTTTTCGAGCACTTCATAGAAGCTGAAGTACGAAGCGTTGTCTTCCGTTTCAGGGATGAGCTTGCTGTATGTGGAGCGGTTGAGGCTCTGGGTGCCTCCCATCATGAAGCCAATGACGCCGGCAGCGAGGTAGAACCCTTCTTTGGTCGAGGCAAACCAATAGGCGTAAACGCACACGGCGCACCACGCGAGGATGCAGCCTCCAAGGGCCTTGACGTTGCCCACCTTGCCACTGCACCATGCCACAAAAAACGCGCCCGGAATGGCCACGATTTGCACCAAGAGGGTGGCCACGATGAGCTCTGGGGTGGTGAGTTGGACCTCTTTGATGCCAAAGCTGGTGGCCATCAACATGATGGTTTGGATGGCCATGCTCATCACAAAAAACGACCCGAGGTAGCGGGTGAGGTGCAATTTGCCTTTCAAGTCTTTCGCCACCCCGCGCAGTTCTTTGAACCCTTGGGTGAGCAAGTTGCCCTCGGGTCGCGCGTTGTGCGGGTTGGAGGGGAGCTTGCGGAAGGCAGGCTGCGCCCAGCTGACCCACCAGACGCCCACAAGCACAAAGGCCCATTTGGTGAGGTGAGAGCCAATCCCCATGATGAAGGCCAAGCAAATGAGAAGCAAGGTCACCGAGCCGATGTAGCCCATGACATAGCCCCGTGCGCCGAGTTTGTCATGCTCTTCAGGAGGCGCGATTTCTGGCAAGTAGGCGTTGTAGAATCCCAGGCTTCCCCAAAATCCAAGGTTGGCCAAAAACAGCGAGCCCATGCTCCATTCCAAATGCGCAGGGTTGAAGAAGAACATGCTCGCACAACCCACCGCACCTGCGTAGCAGAAAATCTTCAGGAACGTCAATTTCTTCCCCGCGTAGTCGGCCATGCCACTGAGCAAGGGGCTGAGAAAGATGATGACCAGAAAACTCGTGGCCAACACGTAGCTGTAGAGCTGGGTGTTGAGGAATTCCATGCCCCAAAAAGACACCACATCGCTCACCAACGTGCCGTCCTCTTCACGAACGGTGGTCATGGCATTGTAGAAGATGGGGAAGATGGTGGTGGTGATGACCAGCGAGTACACACTGTTGGCCCAATCGTACATGGTCCACGCTTTTTGGACCTTCTTGCTGTACACAGGCGAATCTTGGGCAGTCATGGCCGCCAAGATAGGCCGCAGGTTGAAAGGTCATGTACCTTTGACCCCGATGCACAACGATGGTTCCTTGAATGGGCAGTATGACGTGGTGGTTGTGGGCGGCGGAATCGTCGGTGCAGCCACGTTCTACAAGCTCCAAAAGCGCTTCCCAGAGCGCCGCATGCTCCTGATTGACAAAATGCCCCGCTTGGCCGACCACCAAACCGGCAACAACTCGGGCGTCATTCACTCCGGACTTTACTACAAGCCTGGGTCTTTGAAGGCCACCAATTGCGTGCAGGGACGTCGGGAGCTCGTGCAATTCTGCAAGGAACATGACGTGCCACACGACGTCTGCGGCAAGGTGGTTGTGGCTGCGGATGAGTCGGAGCTGCCCATGCTTGAGAAGATTCACGGCATCGGCCAGCAGAACGAAATCGAGAACCTCGAACGCATCGACGCCAACCAGCTTCGCGAAATCGAACCCCATTGCAAGGGCGTGGCGGCCCTTTGGGTCGGATGCACAGGCATTGTGGATTTTCGAAATGCCACGGAGAAGATGGCCGCCGCGGCCTTGGCCATCCAACCCCAAAGCGCCATTCGACTCGGGGAAGAGGTCGTGGACCTCGGTCCCGAAGGAGACGGCTCCGTCATTTGCACGACCGTGGCAGGGGAGGCGCGGACCTACCACGCCGACAAAGTGGTGGTGTGCGCAGGCCTTCAAGCCGACCGTTTGGCACGCAAAGACGGCGTTGCCTTGAAGGAGCGCGTGGTCGGGTTCCGTGGCGATTACTACGAGCTCGAAGACCACGCCAAGCACAAGGTGCGCAACCTCATTTACCCTGTCCCCAACCCGGATTTCCCCTTTCTCGGCGTGCACTTCACACGGATGACCAATGGCGAGATCGAGTGCGGTCCCAACGCGGTCTTCACGTTCAAGCGCGAAGGCTACGGCAAGACCGACTTTGACTTGCGCGACACCATGGAAGCGCTGGGGTATGGCGGAACGTGGAAGCTGTTCTTCAACAACATGGCGTTTGGCATCAACGAGTACCGCCGTGCCTTTTCGAAGCGCCTTTTCTTGAAGACACTGCAGCGGTTGGTGCCGTCCTTGACCATGGACGACATCCGTCCGGGCCGTTCAGGCGTCCGCGCGTTGTTGCTCAGTCAAGATGGGGACACCCGTGATGATTTCCGCATTGAAACCACAGACCGTTCCATCCACATTCTGAACGCGCCATCACCCGCAGCCACTGCATCGTTGGCCATCGGGGATTACGTCGCCGACCGCTTTCAAGAGCGGTTCACGGCCTGAGGTCCAACTGCGAGGAATTTCGCTTCAAGCTCAGGGGCAAAGCGTGTCGTAGACGAGCAAGAACTCGAGCAAGTCGTTGACGTTGATGGCGCCGTCGAAGTTCATGTCGCCGGGGCACACCGGAACGCATCCCATGAGTTCTTCGTCGTAGATGGTCCCATTCAGGCACATGTAGCTCAAGTCGCAACTGCCATCGTCCACGGTGGCCGAGGCGTCGTAGTTGATGGACAGCGGGTTGGTGCAGCCTTCCACGTACCCTGCAGGCAAATTGCATGGCTCGGGACATCCCGCCAAGGGGTCAAAGTCGCAAGACAGCGGATTCATGCAACCGGGGTAGGTGCATGAACCGTCCGACGTCAAAGCAGCCGGATCGAAGTTGCACGCCATCTCATCCGTGCATCCCGGATTCGAGGGGTACAGGGTGAAGCATCCTCCGTCTTCGGCGTCTCCACTTTCAAACCCCGAGCCATTCCATGCTCCAGTATGCACGATGAAGTCGTCCATCACAAGGGTGAGGATGTCCCCACAAAGGCTCCAGACGTACATGGTTTCGTCGGTGCTGGATGCGGTGAAATCGCCATCAAACGTCAGCACGGAGGTGGTGGCGTTGTCCTCGCACAAGGCGTCCACGTTCAAATCCCACGTGGTGGCCGTCATGTCCGTCACTTCGTTTTCCCCAAACGCACACGATCCATCGTCCACGCAGGCCTCCGCATTGTAGTTGCATGCCCAAGGCGTGGTGCATCCCTCGAATGCGTTGAATGCGAAGGTGACGCTTTCTCCTGCGCCGCCAGCCACAGGGTCATGTTCGCTGGTTTCAAGGATCCATTCGACGAGGTTGCCGTCGGAAGCCTCCCCGACCTCGAGGGTGTAGCAGCCGTCTTCTAGGCATCCGGCATCGAGGGCGTTGTAGCCATTTTGGAGGGTGCCGGTGTCGAGGGTTTGGCCTTGGTTGTTGGTCAAACTCCACGTTACCCCTTCCCATCCATTGCCCTCTGCGTCCATCATTTGAAGGGTGAAGCAGTGCTCGAGGCAAAAGACGCACGAAGAAGGCACACTCACGCACACGGTGGGGTCGTAGTTGCAGGCGTTGACGTTGGTGCAGCCCAAATTCAAAATGTCCCCTTCAACCCTGCAGCACTCGTAGGACTCTTCGCAGAGTGCATCCCACGTGGTTTGTGCGCAAAAGAGGTCGTAGGTGACGACTTGGGCGACACACGCCTGGGATTCGGCCAGGGTGTAGCCTTCGGGGGCTTCGGCGACAAACAAGGCTGGGGCCGAGCCCAGCACGTCGGGCAAATGCCACTGAGGTTCGGCGTCGGTTTGGGCAGCAAGGGTGGACCCAAAGACCAGGAAAATCCAAGCTGCAAGGCGGAGGTGCAATGTCATGACGAGGTTGGTTGGTGTTTGAAAGATACCGCGGGGGCCTCGCTTTGCACATGTTTGGGCACAAAAAAGCCGCCCGATGGGGGCGGCTTCCTTGTCTAACCAAAACCTAATTCATGTCAGCGATGGGTTCGCTGTCAACCTGAAAAACCATGTTCACCTTCCATTACGGGGAAGGTTGAAGAAGGTTACAGAGCGGGCGATTTTTTTCTATTGGCTTTGATATTTTAGACTCAAATGGAACGCTACCTCTGTTTATTTCGGGTCATACTTGTTTTGCTCATTGCAGGGTTGGGCCATGTTCAGGCCCAGCAGATGCCGGAGGGACATCCCGACGCTGAGTATGTACCATCCGTGAACGGCCAGTTGTTGGTCAATGCCAGCTACTTGGTTGATTTTGACGGTCCATCGGGTGTGGCACATTGGGTTCATTACACACTCCAACCGTCTGAATGTGTGGGGCCAGCTGTTCGGTCAAATGACTTCCATCTTGACAGACGTGTACCTGGTTGCCCGGATCATCAGGCATACCGTGCAACTGGATATGACCGTGGCCATTTGAAGCCCGCCGCGGATTCCAAGAGATCACAGCAGGAGATGCGCGCATCTTTTTTGATGACCAACATGGCCCCGCAGACGCCAGGCCTCAATCGAGGCGTTTGGAAGAAGCTGGAGGAACATGTTCGTGCGTGGAGTTTTGCCCATGGCGAGGTGCATGTCACCAGTGGACCCAGTGATTATTCTGTGGGAACATTGCCGTCAGGAGTTCGAGTGCCTGCGGCCTACTGGAAGGTAATTTTACGGACCGATCCGGACACCAGTTGTTTGGCCTTTCGATTCCCAAATCAATCTCAGGTATCAAGCAGCCTGGAGGCCCACTTGGTTCGTGTCGATGACTTGGAAGCAGAGCTGGACATCGATTTGTTTCCAGCCCTGCCCGACGATATTGAACAGCGCATTGAAGCCCAACTCCCTAAAACCGTATGGTACGCGCCAGCCCTTCCAGGAGGGACAGGAGGGGGACGCGAGACGAAAGGCAAGACATCCTCGAGTTCAGAAGCAGTGCAGTGCATGGGCATGGCCAAATCCACGGGTCGGAGGTGTCGAAACTCCACCACCCATCCTTCCGGGCGTTGCCATCACCACCGAAATTGAAGCTGTTGGCATTTGCCATTCGCGAGAAAGCAAGCTTTCGCTCTCGCGCACAAAAAAGCCGCTCACATTGTGAACGGCTTTTGTAGTCGGGGCGGCAGGGTTTTTCGCCGCTCGCTGTGCTCGGGCTCAAGATCCTGGACAGGGGAGGAATTCTACAAAAGCCGTCGCCTGCTGCGCATGCGTTCGGATTTTTCGTTCGCTGATCGCTTGAAAGCAAGCTTTCGCTCTCGCGCACAAAAAAGCCGCTCACATTGTGAACGGCTTTTGTAGTCGGGGCGGCAGGATTCGAACCTGCGATCTCCTGGTCCCAAACCAGGCGCCTTAACCGGGCTGGGCCACGCCC
>NYSX01000015.1 GCA_002683345.1 Flavobacteriales bacterium | reverse complement strand
TTGGGGTTGTCCAAGCCGATGGACCACACCACATTGGCCTTCAAGGCCTCGCTGGGCTCCGCTTTGTCGGAAATGATGGCGCTCAAGGCGAAGATGCCGAGGTTTCCTTCTTCCAGCTCGCACTTTTTGTATGCGTCGACCAGGTTGCTGCTGCCGCGCTGCAAGCCTTCTGGCACGCCGTACGGCAAGACGTTTTGGATGCCGTCCAACACGCTGACTTTTGCGACCTTCGTCGCGGTGAGCTTGGCGTGGCGCACGAACCCGTACCGTTCGCTTGCTGCCCACTTGTACTGGAAAGTCAACCCGAGGTCGTGGTTCACTTCCTCAAAAATGACCTTGTTGCCGAAGGCGTTCTTGTACAGGTTGCGCTCGATGCGGTAGACGCCCTTGTTTTGGTCAGAAAAGGGTTGCCAAAGCAAACGGCGGTCGTCGCTGTCCACCAACACCAGGGTTCTGCTACCCGTCGTCTCCGCGTCCTCGGTGATCTTGTCGTCGGTGTAATACGGAAACAACGCAAAGTCGCTGTTCTTCCTGCCGGCACTGAGCCCTCCGTTGCTCGCGATGAACATCCAGTGGTCCGAGTGGCTCACGATGCTCATGAAGAAGGGACGCATCTGATCGACGGCGCTGATTTTGTAGTAGGTCTCGCCATCGAGGGTAATCTCCTGTCCCGAAGAGGAAGTGTCGGCAGTGTGGTAGGGTTGCTGTCCGAGGTAGATGGGCTTGGCGTGGTCCGGGGCACTCATAGAGAAAGGGTAGTGGTAGTCGTGAGACCGCAATGGTTGTTCGTGTATTTGTCACAGCGAACGGGGTCGACATGCCGTGCATTAACGGCCGAGCGAAAGTATGGACTGAAGTTGAGAATCCACCCTTTCAAAAGAGGCAGGTTCTCCACCAATGTCCCTCGATTAAAGGGTTGTACTCTCTACAGGCTTTTCAACCCCTCAGTCTGCGACGCCCACGCTGATTTTCGCGGCGATGGCCTGGGCACGGGCCACGAGGTCCGTCACGTCGTCTCCTGGTTTGCCGTGCGTGACCGCAACGGCCATGCGCCGGTAGGGACGGACCGTCGGCTTGCCAAACACCCGCACGTCGCTCGCCGGTTCGGCCGCTGCCTCCGCGAGCCCATGGATGCGGGGCGCTTTGCCGGCATGGGGTGCGAGGGATTCGGGCGCCAACACCACGGCGCTGGCCCCGGGGCGGACGTGATCGATTGACGTCACAGGCAGGCCGAGCACGGCGCGGGCGTGCAACTCGAACTCCGTGAAGTTTTGGGTTCCTGCCAGCGTCACCATGCCCGTGTCGTGCGGGCGGGGAGAGAGCTCCGAGAAGTACACGGTGCCAGGTTCGCCACTGCTTGGGTTTTGGATGAAAAATTCGACGCCCCAAATCCCACTGCCGCCCAATTCCTTGGTCACGGCTGCCGCCATCTCTTGCGCGGTCGCCAACAGATCAGGCTCCATGACGGCGGGCTGCCAGCTTTCCTGATAGTCGCCACGTTCTTGGCGGTGGCCGATGGGCGCGCAAAACAGCGTGTTGCCGTTGTCTTGGGTCAAGGTCAGGAGGGTGATTTCGTAGTCGAAATCGATGAAGGCCTCCACGATGATCTCGGCGAGGTCGCCGCGCGAGCCTTCGAGGGCGTAGTTCCACGCGGTCTCGATGTCGGCTTCGGTGCGGATGACGCTTTGGCCTTTGCCCGAGCTGGACATCAACGGCTTGACGACGCACGGCGTGCCCACCGCGGCCACGCCTTCCTGCAACTCCGCAAGGGAGGTGGCGTAGCGGTACGGGGCGGTCTTGAGGCCGAGGTCTTGGGCGGCGAGGTCGCGGATGGCCCGGCGGTTCATGGTGAAGTGCGCGGCCTTGGCCGACGGCACCACCTGAATGCCTTGCTTCTCGTAGTCGTAGAATCGCTCGGTGCGGATGGACTCCACCTCGGGGACGACGAGGTCGGGTTGGTGTTTGGCCACAATCGCATCGAGGGCCTTTCCGTCGAGCATGGAAATGACTTCGTGCTCGTCGGCCACCTGCATGGCGGGCGCGCCGGGATAGGCGTCGACGGCGATGACGTGTTGTCCGAGCCGCTGCAAGGCGATGACCACTTCTTTGCCCAGTTCGCCTGAGCCGAGGAGCATGATTTTCTTGTTCATGGGTGCAAGGTAGGGGTGGGCAAGGCTGCGCCTTATTGGGCGAAGGGGGTGTCGCTTTTGAAGTTGCGTTGGATGAAGTCGAGCGCGGCGTCCAACACCTCGCCCATGTTGCCTGCGCGTTTGAAGTTCACGTCGCCGGTGAGTCCCCAGAGTTCCTTCTTCAACGCTTCGACATGGGCTTCCCCAGAAATGCGGTCGGCCTTCATGCAGCGGAGCAATTCGTTCAGTCGCGCCCGCTCTCCCGCCGCCCGCCGCGCGAGCAGGGCCCGCTCCTCTTTGATGTACTGCTGAATGGACGCTTGGGGCAGCACTTCGGTCGTCATGTCCGCCAGCGAGGCGTTTTCCGGAAGGTGCTCGGGCTGATAGACTTTGGCATTGCCCTCGTAGCTCTGCTGGTCAAAATCAATGGCACGAATGCGGTATTGGATGCGGTCAAAATCTTGGGTGATGACCACCACGTAGTTGTATGAACGCATGTCTCCGAGCAGCCGCAGAAAGCAGCGTTCGTTGAATTTGACAAACTCCTTGGCCAAGGCGCGCTTGTCCTGCAAGGGGAGGGAGGGCAACTTCTCTTCGATGAAGAAATCTCCGGGGATGCCGACAATGTGCTCTTCGATCAGGGTGTTGCCGTGGACCAGAAAATTGATGCGGTTGGGCGACAGCAGCTGCTCCAGTTCAAGGCCGTAGACCCGGGAGGCGTCGCAGCGTTTGATGTAGAGGAACAGGTAGTTGTCGTTGATGACGTTTCGCACCTTGATGCGAAAGGGCTTGGTGTTGCCAAACGTGCAAAACGCGATGCTGTCCACCGTCAAAAAAGGGAGGATGGTGTCGCTTCCGTCGGCGTGNAGGATGGAGTACAGCCGCTTGAGGTTGGTCACCAATTCATCGCGCTCGCCTTGCGGATAAAGGCAGTCGACCCANAAGGTGTCGCGGTCTTCGCCNTCCAAAATCGCCACGCTCCCCTCAAACCTCAGCAGGTCCTTGTAGCTCACGGGAATGCCCATGGCGCGCCCATGCTGGTCGAGGTAAGTTTGCAGCGCCGGGAGGACCGGATAGACCTGTTTCTTTTTGGAAATCAGTTTGTGATTCATCGGGGCGAGTTAGAAGAGCCAATGAAAGAACGCCTCGGCATGGCATCAAGTTCTTTCTAGGGTCGAATCCCGCATTAAATTTGGGACGCCATGATTCCATTGTTTTCCCGTCTACTTTTTTCCGCGCTGTTGATCTGCGGAGGCCTAGGCTCTTTCCTTGCCCAATACGTGCCCCAAACCCCATACAGAGCCTCCGTCGACGACCCGGTGTGGGTGCAATTGATGTACGGCGGAGAAGCGACGGTGGCCGAGGTGCGGGGCGCCTACGAATCGCATTACGCCACGCATCCTTTCGAAAAAAACAGGGACACTCAATACTACAAGCGGTGGTTGCGCAACGTGGAGTTGCCGCGGCCGGAGGTGTCTCGTGCTTACGCAGAGGCGTTGGGCGCATCGAGGGCTTCGACCGCCCGCGAAAATGGGGTGTGGGAAGAAATGGGGCCTTGGCATTTTGACCCGGAGGTGGCCATGCAGTTCCAAGTCCAAAGTCCCGGCGCCTGCCACGTCTACACGGTGGAGCAAGCCCCGTCCAACCACGAGGTGGTGTGGTGCGGGACGGCCACAGCGGGGGCGTGGATGAGCGTCGATCACGGCGCCCATTGGACGCTCATGACGCGAGACCTCCCCCTGACAAGTGTCTACAGCGTCGCCATTCATCCTGTAGACGACCAGCGCGTGTGGGTGGGATCTGGTTCGGGGCAACTGTGGCGCACCGAAGACGGAGGCGATTCCTGGGCACTTTGTGGGAGCGCGGCCTACCAGTCCACGGACCGGTGGTACCGCGACTTGGTGTTCAAGCCGGTCACGGGCGACGAAGAACCGGTGCTGTTTGCAGCCACCGACAACGGCCTTCACCGAACCGAAGATGGCGGCGTCACCATGACGCAAGTGGCTGGAGGGGAATACATGGAATTGGCGTTTCACCCCACCAGTCCAGACACGTGCTACACCGTCCAATTGCTGGCGAACAGCACCGTGTTCAAGCGGTCCACCGACGGCGGCGCGACGTTTGCGTCGGGCACGACCGGCTGGCCTTCGGTGGGCACAGGCGACGAGCAACGTCGCTGCGAGCTGGCGGTGACGCCGGCCGACCCCGACCGCATTGTTGTGCTGGCCGCGGGCGCGACCGACAACGGCGGCGGGTTGTACGGCATGTACCAAAGTTTCGACGCGGGCGAATCGTTTGAATTCATGTGTTGCGGGGACGGTCCAGGCGGACCGTGGGAGGCCGGCGTCAACCCCAACATCTTGGGGTGGAGCGAGGACGGCTCCGGCGACGGCGGGCAGTACTACTACGACCTCGCCTTGGATGTCAGTCCCACCGATCCGGACCGTCAATTTGCGGCCGGCATTTGCGTGTGGCGCTCGGAGAGCGGTGGCGTGGACTGGAGCCTGAACGGGCACTGGGTCACCTGGGCTGGAGAATTCACCGCGGACCGTTACACGCACGCCGACGTGCACGACGTGAAGTTCTTCACGCGGGCGGATGGCACCGTGGATTTGTGGGTGGCGTCGGACGGGGGTGTGTTTTATTCCGCGGACCAAGGGGACCACATCGAGCCCCGGATGTACGGGCTGCACGGCACGGACTTTTGGGGTTGGCAAGCCGGATGGCGCGGCCCCGAAGTCATGGTGGGTGGGACCTACCACAACGGCACCATGATCCGAAACGGGGACCTGTACCACTGGGGCGCCGAAAGCGACACCGCGGGCGGGTGGCTGGCCGAATTGGCCGGGGACAACTTCCGTGGCTTTGTGAACCCGGGCGATGCCACGCGGGGGTACCACGACGGAGGGGCTTTCCGCTACACCACAGACCGCTTTGACCGCATCGACGCCATGCCGTTTGACGGCTCCAAAAACCCCAACACGGGGTACTGGTTTGGGGAATACGGGAACCTCGAATGGGACCCCGCTTGCCACAACTGCATGTACTCGCCTGTGGGCTCAGAGCTCTGGCGTTCGGAGGACGGCGGGGCGTCTTGGGTGCTGGTGCACGACTTTGAGGGAGACAAGATCATTTCGGTGAAAGTCAGCCCTCGGGACCGTGACCGCATCTACGTATCTCATCAAGTGAACGGCTCGTTGTGGCGCATTCACAGGTCCACAGACCGCGGGGCCACGTGGGAAATCGCTACCCCCAACATGTCTGAGAACGGCAGCAACAACAACCAACCGATGTACCTCGACGTCGACGGCACAGACCCCGACCGTTTGTGGTGTGTGCTGACCGGGACCCAAACCGGGTACAAAATCCTTCGTTCGGAAGACGCAGGAGAGACGTGGCAAAACTGGACCAACGGCACCATTGCGTCGGAGCGCGTGGTGAGTTTGGCCCACCAACGCGGGTCCAACGGCGGCGTCTACATCGGCACGACCAATGCCGTGTACTACCGAGACGCAGACCTCGACGACTGGGTCTTGTACAACGACGGCCTGCCCATGATCAACGTCAACACCTTCCTTCAGGCCGACTACTGCGGCGGGCACATTCGTGCGGCAGGCACCCGCGGCGTTCACCAAGCGGAGTTCTACGCGCCGTCTGAGGTGCTTGCAGGATTCATGGCGGACCGAACGGACGTCAACCTCGCAAGTCCATGCCAACAGGACCCCATTCATTTCAGCGCGGTGTCGGTGGTGCGATGCGACGGCGCGACGTACGAATGGACGTTTGGAGGCGGCACCGTTCTGGCCATTGAAGGGCCAGAGGCGTGGGTGGCGTTTGACCAAGAAGGAACCTACGACGTCGGCTTGACTGTGACAGACGCGGACGGCGCCACCGACACCTGGACGTGGGAAGAGCTCATCGAGGTGGTGAACGCACCTGTGGTGTCCGATGAAGGCTTCCAAGAGGATTTCAACGGTCCCACGTTCCCGCCTGAACATTGGCGCATGGAATTCGAAGGACACGCATGGGAGCACGCGTACGACTTGCTGGACGAGACGAACGGCGTGGCCCAATTCCCCAACTATTGGGTCGACACCGACGGGGCCTTCGACTTGTTGGTGACCCCGGCCTTCAATCCCACGGGACACAGCACCTTCTCGTTTGACGTGGCCTACCAACTGTATTCGGACTACGTCGATGGGTTGGAGGTGTGGGGCCGTGCAGGCAACGAGTCCGATTGGACGGTGCTGTGGTCTGCCTATGGTGCTGACCTCGCGGTGGATGGGTGCTACACGTGGTTTTGGTACGACACCGGCGGCACAATCCAATGGGCCAACCACGTGCTCGACTTGCCCTCGGCTTGGACCGACGGCTCGGAGACGTGCCTCGAATTGGCGTTTGCCAACGTGGGGGACTACGGCAACCACATTTGGGTGGACAACGTGAATTTGGATGCGATCAGCGCGTCGGAAGAGGTGTCCGACCAAGCCCAAATCCAACTCTTCCCCAACCCCAACCAAGGGGCTTGTGTGGTGGTGGTTCCCGACGCCCTTCTCGGGGCTTCGTACCTCGTGCACGATGCCCATGGTCGCGTGGTGCGTCAGGGCCGGTTCGCGCACACGCGGATGGCGTGGGAGGCGGACCTTCCGGTCGGCGTGTACACGCTGGCGACGCCTGGGGTTGCGCCTGTGCGGTGGGTGGTGAATTGAGTGTTGCATCGCGTCCCCACAGGCCAAATCTTGGAGCGTCTCAAGTTGATGGTGGCGCGCTAAGGGCACGCCGATGCCTCAGGCTTCGTCGTTCTTCGTATTTTTAAGGGATGAGGAAGTATTTCGTCATGTTGGTGGGGGTTCTGTTGCACTGGGGTGCGACAGCGCAAGGCCCTGTCGATCACTGGGAAGCCGTGGTGCAAGACGGATCCACATGGGATTACCTTCTCCCCACCTCGCAGCCCCTGCCGTATTGGATGTTCACCAACTTCGCCGCCACCGGATGGAGTGAAGGGGTTTCGGGATTTGGCTACGGAGACGGGGACGATGTCACGGTCATCCCGCCCTCAAACAGCATCTACATGCGCCACGTGTTTCAGGTCGACGATGCCAGCAGCTTTCCGGCAGCCCTGCTGGCGGTGGACTACGATGACGGCTTTGTGGCCTACCTCAACGGCACTGAAATCGCCCGGGGCAATGCGGGGGAGCCTGGTGAGGTGCTCGCCTGGGATGCCATTTTGGACGGGTGGCACGAAGCGGTACTCTATGCAGGTGGAACGCCCGATTTGATGGACGTCAACCCCGGTCTGTTGGTGTCGGGCACAAATGTGTTGGCCGTGGAGGTTCACAACAACAGCATCTCGAGTTCAGACTTCACGGCGCGGCCCTTCCTGTTTTTGGGTGCGGCTGACGCAGGCAACACCTTCGGCGCCCCGCCGGCGTGGTTTCAGGCCCCTGCAGCGGATTCGCATTTCGTGACGTTCAACTTGAACATGGCCAACGAAACCGTGTCCCCGGAGGGCGTGTTTTTGGCGGGGGGCGGAAACTTTGGGTTTCCTGGGGATTATCCCATGGCTGACGACGACGGAGATGGCATCTGGTCCATCACCGTGCAGGTGCCTCATGGCTTCACCGGGCACTACACGTTCACCAATGGGGCGTGCGAGGATTGGAGCTGCAAGGAAAACATCGTGGGACAGGAGTGTGCCGATCCCTTCAATTGGAACGACCGGCTCTTGGTCAACGTCACGTCCTCCATCGAGGTGAACACCTGCTTCAGCCAGTGCACCACGGACGGAAGCTGTGCGGCCAACCAGGGGTGCACGGACGAGGCGGCGCTGAACTTTTGGGATGCAGCCACGGAGGACGACGGGTCCTGCATTTACATGAACGAGTCGACCCTCCCGTTGGTGCAAGTGACCACGGACAGCCCGATTTTGGACGACCCGCGCATCGTCGCCAACATGAAGGTCACCAACTTGGAAAGCGGGTTCAATTCACTGAGCGACACGACCTACGAGTACAATGGCCAAATCACCATCGAAATCCGCGGCTCGTCCTCGCAGTTTTTCCCCAAGCAGTCCTACGCGCTGGAAACCCAGGATTCCCTCGGGGCGAACAACAACGTGTCGCTGTTGGGCATGCCGACGGAGAACGATTGGATTCTCCACGGCCCGTATTCAGACAAAACCCTGATGCGCAACGCCCTCATTTACGAGATGGGGGACAAAATCGGGCGCTACACGACCCGACGGAGGTACTGCGAGCTCTACATCAATGACGACTACCGCGGCGTGTACATGCTGATGGAAAACATCAAGCGCGACAACGACCGCGTGGACATTGCCACGTTGCTTCCGACGGACACTGTGGGCAACGAGCTCACCGGCGGCTACATCATGAAGGTGGACCGCATCCAGGGAGACTTTGAAGGGGGGTGGGTGTCGCCGTACCCGCGCTTGGGGGGAGACGAGCAATTCATCCAAATGCACAAGCCGGAAGCCGAGGATTTGCACCCCCTGCAACTCGCGTACATCGAAGACCACTTCACGCAATTCGAGCATGCCCTGGCGGGCCCCGACTTCACAGATCCGGTGTTGGGCTACAAGGCGTACATCGAGCCCGAGTCGTTCATCGACATGTATTTTGCCAACGAAATCACGAAGAACGTCGACGCCTATCGCTTGAGCACCTACTTCTACAAAGAGAAGGATTCGGATGGAGGCCAAATCGTGATGGGCCCCTGGTGGGATTACAACTTGGGTTTCGGCAATTCCGACGGGTGCGACAGTTACTTCACCTCGGGCTTTGAGTCCAACACGGGATGCAACGTGCTCCATCCGTTTTGGTGGCAGCGACTGCGAGAGGACCCGGCTTATCGCGGGTTGACGAAATGCATGTGGGACGATTACCGGTCTGACGTGTGGAGCGACGAGAGCTTGAATGGCATCATCGATTCGCTGTCTGCGGTGTTGGCCGAGCCTAGCGTCCGGGACCACGCCCGTTGGCCACGACTCGGCCAATACGTCTGGCCCAACGTCTTCATTGGCCAGACCTACGAGGAAGAAGTGGCCTTTTTGCGCAACTGGATTTTGGAGCGCGTGGCGTGGTTGGACGACAACATCGAAGGGACGTGCATTCCCGGTTGCACCGACGTCACGGCATGCAACTACGAACCGACGGCGCTGTTTGACGACGGCAGCTGCGAGCCATGTGAATGCCCAGGTGATTTGGACGGCGACCTGGCCGTGGGGGTGTCAGACATTTTGGCGGCCTTGTCCGAGTTTGGCTGCATTGTCGACTGCACTGCAGACATGGACGACGACGGCCAGGTGACGGTGTCCGACTTCCTGGAAATCCTGAGCGTCTATGGCGAGACGTGCTGAGTCGCGTTACCGTCCGGAGGGAAGGAATTGAATGGAAGCGACTTCCAAGTCAAACGACTGCGCCGTGCCGTCATATTTCATGAGTCCCATGCGAAGAACGTCTCCGAGCTCGCGGCTCGGGGTGACGGTTTTGAGGTCGCCCATTTGGGCTTGACTCCAAGAGAAGTCCTTGGCTTTGAGGGTGACATCTTGCCATTCTTCGGAAGGGCTAAAGGACGCGTACGCATAGGGCATCCACCACCGCTCGGACGTTTCAAGGGTCAACTTGAACGGCCCGCCGTTGCCGCGACAGCGAATGACAACCCTGTCCATCGCGCGCAGGTCCGTGTGGCTCCAAGGCGCGCGAACGGAGGCGAAACCGCCGTTGTTTTCCAAGCGGGTTTGGCCTTTCCAAGACATGGCCGTGTCGTGCAGCACGACGTCCCCTTCAGACAGGCCGCCCATCACCCCGTCATTCAGGGGCCGCCAAGGGTTCGCCATGTCGGCACTGAACCGGACGGTTTGGGTGGTTGCAGGAGAAGCAGGAGAGTTGGATTGGGCACAAGACATGGCTGTCAGCATGGCCAATCCGCCAATGAACCGAAAGGCATGGAATTGAAATGTGGACTTTGTCGTCATGGGCTTAGAACAAGGCTGAACGCGAGAAGTTTGCAGGCAGCAAAAAGGCCTCCTGGAGTGGAGGCCTTTTCTTGGACCCGAAGCACTTCAGCTCCGAGATGCATAGATGGCGTTCAGCGTTGGCCGACAACCAGTCTTTCAGTCACGTGAAATTCGCCTTCCACTTGGACGTGGACAACGTAGGTACCTTGCTCCAATTGCGTTGCGTCCAGTGCGACCCTGTTGACCCCTTGATTCAAGGTCAGGGTCTTGTTTTCGACCACACGACCGAGGGCATCGACAATTTCCATGACGGCGCGTTGGGATTGATTGCTGCTGAATTCAAGAATGGTCGTCTGGGTTGTGGGGTTGGGGAACAATTTTGAAGAAATGCTCGCCACAAGGGGGGCGCCGGCCGTCGAAGTTTGAGACTCATCAAACTTTGCACCAAGACAATTCACGATTTCACCGGTGGATCCGTCGATCAGGAGCACGATGGCACGCATCTTGTCTTCATTGAACTCCTCGGGGATGAATTCCGCAGGGAACGTGTAGGTGTATTCTTCATTTTCCGCCACTGAGGCAGGCAGGCTGTTTGGATCTCCATCGAACGAGGGAAGAATGGCCCGTGCCACATGTCGGAAGTGCATGAATGTCGAAGGGACGACGGGGCCAAACAAGTTGAAATTGATCGAAGATGACTCCATGGGGATGTCCGCAGCGTCGCCATTGTAATAGTTGTAGCCGTTGGTTTGACCGTAGCCATCGACGCCCGGTTGGTGAACGCTGTCCTCAGTCAACACGACTGCCAGGCGAAAATTGTCTGCTTCCACGGCGAAGTGTGCGCCCACAGTCACCGTCAAGTTTCTCGATGTCGGCTCGAAGACGGGCTCGATGGACAAGTTGGCGTACCCAAAGTCCTCTGAGAGGAGATTGTATTGATTGAACAATCCGTCTTCTGTGGTGTACGCATCTGTCACCTTCCGGTCCACAACATACCCTGGCCATCCGCCGGGGTTGACGGTTGACGCACCAAAAGCAGCATCGCTGTACTCAGGCAAATACATGGCATCGAAGTTGCCAAACTCGTCTGCGCCATTGTTTCCGTGGATGCACGCCACCTCGTAGCCTGAAGCGGGTGTTTCAAAAATGAAGTCTTCGAGGTAAACAATGCCTCGAGGGCTAAACCACCCATACCAAGCACCTCCGGTGGTGTGATCCTCAACCATGACCCGTTTGGTGGGGGTGAATGTTTGCGCTTCACAAAGCGTAGAACTGAGCATGGCGCCCAGAAGGAAAAAGCAAGTAACGTATCTCATTGAGTAAGGTTTGGCCCGAATGTAATCAATGTTACACACATGGACGAACCCTCAAGATTGAATTGAAACTTTCTTCTCGTGCGTCTTGTTTTTTTTCAGATGGGACGCAAACGAGACTTGAAAAATGTTCATGCCAAACGCCCGCCAAACCTGAACCCTGAAGATCCCGAGGATTTGAATGAATGGGGAGAGGAGCTTGCAAGGATGACCAACCGTCGACGCCAACACAACGAACGTCACAAACCTGGCAAGGCGACTTGATTTTTAGGTGCAACTAAAAAAATATTTAGTCACGCCTAAAAAAGAAGGCGCGTGATGCTACTTTTGTGATTCATGTGGCGCCCTATCCTCTTGTTTGTTGCGATGTCCTGCTGGGCTGTTGGCGCGTTGGCGCAAGCTCCATGCACGCTGCGCGTCACAGACAATGAGGTTGCCGTGCCAGGCGCCACGGTGTGGCTGGATGGCCGGCCGGTCGGTGCGACCAACGCCTTCGGGGAGTACACATGGTCGGAAGGCGCAGGACGCATACGGATTCAAGCGCTCGGTTACGACGGGGTGGAGGTGAACGGCAGTGCGGGATGCGAAACGGGCATTCAGGTCATTTCATTGACGCCGACCACGTTCGCATTGGGCGGCGCCACAGTGGTGGGCAGCATGAGCCCCACACGACTCAAAGAAAGCCCCATTCGTACAGCAGTGCTCTCGGGGTCCTCGCTCAATGCGGTTCACGCCCAAGACTTGGTGGAGTCCCTTGACTTCACCACAGGGGTGAGAGAAACCGTGGGGTGTGGGGTGTGCGGCACCAACAGCGTTCAGCTCAATGGCATGGAAGGGGTGTACAGCTTGGTGTTGATCGACGGGGTGCCTTTGTTGGGCGGCTTGGCCTCCGCTTACGCGCTGGACGGGATTCCGCTCAGCATGATTCAGCAAGTCGAGGTCATTCAAGGGCCAGCCAGCGCCCGCTTTGGAAGCCAGGCGGTGGGCGGCGTCATCAACGTGGTGCTGTCCCCGTTGCATGCGGGCGATGCCTTTTCCCGCGTGCTGTTGGACGGCCATGGACGTGTTCAGGCCTCGGGAAGTGCGGTGTGGGGCAAAGAGGGCGCATTGTGGCAAGCCGGATTGGATGGCATCCACTTCCAACGCCGCGTGGACGACAACGGCGACGGTTTCACGGACGCCCCCAACATGAACAGGGTGGTGACCACCCTTCGGCACCAGAGGCGTTCTGACCGAAGACAGATGCGGATGACCGCGCGGTTGTTTGGGGAGGAGCGCTTTGGCGGGGACACCGCTTTTCAAGAGGTCGATCGCGGCACCACGAACGTGTATGGGGAGCGCATTGATTTGCTTCGGTCCGAATGGACGTGGGGCAGTTCGCCCTTGAAAGGACAGGGCTGGACGTTTCAAGGCGGTGGGGCATTTCACCGTCAGGAATCCACCTACGGAACCACCGTCTTCAACGCCCAGGAATGGACGGCGAACGTGGACGCCTTCCACTCGGGGTGGAGCTGGGCGGAGGGACAGCATGTGAGGGGAGGGGCGAGCCTGCTTTGGGACGTGTACGCCGATGAAACTCCGGCGTCGTCGGACATGAATGTGTGGGTCCCGGCCCTGTACGGAGAATACGCGGGCGAAGCGGGTACTTGGTCGTGGATTCACGGGCTTCGCTTGGAGCGCCCCAGCGACCAAAACCTCGTGGTGGCCCCCCGAATCAACGTCAAATGGGCGCCTCACCCGTTGTGGGACCTCCGTTTGAACTCGGGCCGCGGATACCGCAGGGTCCACCTCTTCACAGAGGAGCACGCCGCGCTGGACGGGTCGAGGGAGGTGTTGCTCGCGGAAGGAGGATTGAACCCTGAATCAAGCTGGAACGCCAACCTGAACCTCACCCGCACCCTGGGCTCCGACCGTTGGACCGGCACCGTGTCCCTGCAGGCCTTTGGCACGCTCTTCACGGACCGGATCTACGCTGATTTCGACAGCCTGCCCAATGCGATCGTGTACCGCAACATCGAAGGGCTCGGGTGGAACCGAGGAATCAGCGGGGATGTTTGGATGAACGGCAGCGAGGGATGGCAAGCGGCCTTTGGGGCGACGTGGTTGCGCTCGGAATTGTTTGAGTCCGGTTCGTTGTCGGGGAAGGGCGATCCCGTGGAATTTGCCCCGCGTTGGACGACCAATCTGAAGCTCGGTCAATCGCGGTCGGCGTGGGGCTGGAACCTCACAGCCCAAACCGTCGGCCGAATGGCCGTCCCCTACTACGACGCTTCCTTCACCGACGTCAGCGAGCCCTATTCGCTCATGCACGTTTCGGTGAACCGTTCCTTGGTGACGGCGGGTGGCAGCAGACACACCCTGACGGCTGGGGTGCAGAACGTCACGAACGCCACCCAGCAAAATCCCTTGCTGGGCACGGAAGATCCGTTCGGAGAAGACTTCGATGCGTCCCGTGTGTACGGTCCCTTGGAAGGCCGTCGCGTGTTCTTGGAATGGACGTGGCGCCTGGAGGGGCGTTGAGTGCTCAGGCCTGACGACGCCAAAGGTTGCGCCAGCGCAGTTTCAGTTTGGCCACCTTGTGCTTGCGAATGACCCCGCGTGAGATGAGCCAAAACACCACGAGCCATGCGATGCCCTTCAGAAGGAAGAACATGAATCCGGCCACGCCGAGGGTTTGAAGCCACGTCACTGCGTCATTCATGGCTGCAAATGTAGGGGAGGACAGACGGCTCAGGGAAGGAACACCGTGGACTTGGCGTAGGTCACCACCTGGCCTGAAACGAGGACGTGTTCTGGAAGCACTTGGCAATGCACCTCTCCGCCACGCGCTGAAATCTGTCGGGCGTGCAGCACCGTTTTTCCGAGCCGTTCTGCCCAATAGGGCGCGGAAGTACAATGGGCCGAGCCTGTGACAGGATCCTCCAAAATCGTGGCTTGCGGCGTGAAAAAGCGAGACACAAAGTCCACTTGGTCCCCGAGTGCTGTGACAATCACGCCTCCTGTGCCTAAGTTCACCCGGTCAAAAAGGTGGCGATTCACGCTGAATTCTTCCACGTCGCGCTGGCTTCGGTAGACGAGCAGGTAGTCCCGCGCCTTGAGAACTTCCGTCGGTGGCAGGCTCAAGGATTCTTCCATTTCCACGGGCAGAATGGCGGGTTCTGGCGCGCGGTTGGGCAAGGCCATTTCGTACCCAGACGGTTGCCGTGTGACGACCAGATCGCCGCTGGCCGATTCAAAGCAGACCTCCGTCGCTTCGGGCTCGAGAAAGGTTAGGACCACGTGGGCTGAGGCAAGGGTGGCATGGCCACAGAGGTCCATTTCCACGTCCGGGGTGAACCAGCGCAGGTGGTAGCGTCCTGGCTTTTTCTGCACGAGAAACGCCGTTTCTGCCACGGCGTTTTCCTGCGCCAAAGCGAGCAAGGTGTCATCCTCCAACCAAGCCGTGAGCGGCATGACGCACGCAGGATTGCCCCCAAAAACCCGTTCCGTGAATGCATCCACGCGGTACAAATCCAGTTCCATGGTTGGAAGGTACACGCGAGGGACGTGCTATCCTTGCATCCATGAAGGCTTCTGCACTCAAGCTTGTGTTGGGACCGGCATTCGCCGCGGTGACGTGGGTCGCCACGTCGGCCTTGGGCCTGCCTGACGGGCAGGTGGCCGTGCTCAGTGCCGCCGCGTGGATGCTCGTGTGGTGGGTGTCTGAGGCGGTGCCCCTTGGGGTCACGTCCGTGTTGCCGTTGGTGCTTTTCCCCGCCTTGGGCGTGACGGATGTGGCCAGTGCTGCCGCACCGTACGGATCCAAATTTGTGTTTCTCTTCATGGGCGGATTCCTCATCGCGCTGGCCTTGGAGCGATGGAACCTCCATCGGCGGTTTGCGCTGCGCATCTTGGTGGCGGCTGGGGGCCGGCCTCGGCGGTTGCTGGGCGGCTTCATGCTGGCCACTGCGGCTCTGAGCATGTGGATTTCGAATACGGCCACGACGCTGATGATGTTGCCGATCGCCCTCTCTGTGGTGGCCAAAATCGACGCCGATGCACACCCACGGTTCCCGATCGCCTTGCTTCTCGGCACGGCCTATGCCGCCAACCTCGGCGGAATCGCCACCCTCGTGGGCACCCCACCCAACGTGGCCATGGCCGGGCTGCTGGAGGAGCACGTGGGGATTGCGATGCCTTTTTTGGAATGGACGATCATGGCGCTGCCCTTCTCGGCCATCATGCTGGTGTTGGTGTACCTGCTGCTGACGCGGGTCCTGTGTCGTGTGTCCTCCGAGCCGCTGAAATCCGGTGTAGCGGGCCTGAAGGAGGAACTCAAGGCGCTGGGTCCATGGGGTCTGTCGGAGAAGCGCGTGGCGTGGGTGTTTGGCGGGACGGCTGTGATGTGGGTGGCCCGGCGTTGGCTCGTCGAGGGCTTGGGATGGCCCTTGAACGACACGTCCATTGCCATGGCAGCGGGGGTGTTGTTGTTTGTGATTCCCTCGGGCGACGCGTCACGTACGCCGCTGCTCTCTTGGGAAGACACGCGTCGGATGCCCTGGGACATCTTGCTCCTTTTTGGGGGTGGATTGACGTTGGCAGGGCAATTGGCCGAGGCTGGTGTGCTCTCGGCGGTGGCGGATTCGCTGGCCTCCATGCCTTCCCTGTCTCCGGTGTGGTTGATTGCAGGCTTTGTGATCATGTCGCTTTTTCTCACGGAGGTGATGAGCAACCTCGCGCTCACGGTGGTCATGGTGCCGGTGGTGGCGCAGGTGGCAATCGCGTGGGGCATGAATCCTTTGCTGCTTGTGGTGCCTGTGACCATGGCGAGCAGTTGCGCCTTCATGCTGCCCATGGCCACGCCTCCCAATGCGATTGTCTTTGGCAGTGGCAAGCTTCGCATGGCCACCATGGTCCAAGTGGGGGTGGTGCTCAATGTGGTGGCCGCGGGGCTTGCGTGGCTTTGGGCGATGACCGTGTTGCCATGGTGGGTGCAACTTCTCTGAGCGCGGAAGGGTTTTGTCTCTGTATCTCCCTCTCAAGAAAGCAAAACACATGAAAAATCTTGCACTGTTGGTCTTGCTCTGTTTGAGCTCACTGATGACTTCCGCCCAGTTTGGCACAGCACCTGATTTCACCGTCACAGACATTGACGGGAATGAGCACCAACTCTACGCTGACATTTTGGACCAAGGCTTGATTGCCGTGGTGGAAATTTCTGCCACTTGGTGTTCCAATTGTTGGAATTTTCATCAATCCCATGCCTTGCAAGAATTGCACGAAGCGTATGGTCCAAACGGAACCAACCAACTTCGGGTGATTTTTTATGAGGCCGATCCAACTACGACTTTGGCTCAGGTGCAAGGCATGGGAGGAGGCACCCAGGGCGATTGGACCAACGGGGTCACTTACCCCATTGTCAACGAGAGTCCTCTGTCGCTGGCTCTCAACATTTGGGCCCCCATTTCATACCCCACGGTGAACGTCGTACGTCCTTCTGATCGAGAAATTGTCCTTGACACGTCCAGTTTGTTTTCTGTTGAGGCACAGGTGGACGCCATCAACGGCGCGAACATCGACGGCATCGTCCTCGGCGTGGCCAACACCGCAGAAGTGGCTGCAGGTCAAGCCAACGTCGAGGTGTACCCCAACCCCTCGCTCGGTGAATTTGCCGTGGAGCTGAATGGCTTCAATGGCGTGGCGACGGTGGAAGTGTACAACATCGTGGGCCGCAAGGTGTGGACCTCTACAGCTCAGGGTGAAGGTGCCATTCAGCGCATCGACCTCGGTGCACTTGAAGCAGGCAACTACCTCATCAGCGTGTCTGACGACGTCACCAAGGTGACCCGTCGCCTGACGCTCCTCGACTGAGGAATCCAACGACTTTGTGAATGCGGCGTGCCGAGGGGTGCGCCGCATTTTTTTTGCGCTACTTTGGAGGCATGCAGTGGGAAGTCTGGCAATTGTGGATCGCGGCAGCCATCGGGCTCATCATCTTGGAGGTGTTTGTGCCCGGGTTTGTGCTCGCGTGTTTGGGCGTGGGTGCCTTGGCAGGCGCTGGCGCGGCCGCGCTCGGTTGGGGGTTGAGTGTTCAGCTGGTGAGCGTCGCGGTGTTGAGCCTCTTGTCGTTCTTCTTTCTGCGCCCCGTGGCCCTGCGCATGTCTCAATCGGAGGGTGCGCGCACGGGCGTCGATGCGCTGGTGGGACGTGAATGCCACGTCACCACGGCCTTTGATGCCGCCACGGGCCTCGGTCGCTGCAAAGTGGATGGAGACGATTGGCGTGCCCAGTTGGCTCCCCATGCCCAAGCAGACCTCGCGGGAGAGCGGGCGTCGGTTTGGGTGGAGCGCGTAGAAAGCAACACCTTGATCGTTCACACACAACCCCCCACATCGTGAGTCCCACTTCCATTCTTGCCCTGCTTTTCCTGCTTTTGGCCATTGTCATCGTCGTCAAGGGCGTGCGCATCGTTCGTCAGAGCGAAAGCATGGTCATCGAACGCCTCGGCAAATACCGCACGACGCTCAATGCCGGCATCAACATCATCATTCCCATCGTAGACCGTCCGCGCGACATCGTGTGGCGCCTGGCGGGTGAAATGCCTGACGGCACCAAGGTCGTGCAGTACAAGATGCGTGACCGCGTGGATTTGCGGGAAACGGTGTTTGACTTTCCCAAGCAGGGCGTGATCACCAAAGACAACGTGGTGACCGAGATCAATGCCTTGATCTACTTTCAAATCACGGATGCGGTCAAGGCCGTGTATGAGATCAACAACCTGCCCAACGCCATCGAGAAGTTGACCCAGACCACCTTGCGGAACGTCATTGGTGAGCTTGAGTTGGACGAATGTTTGACCTCGCGCGACACCATCAACATGAAGCTTCGGACGATTCTGGACGAGGCCACCAACAAGTGGGGTGTCAAGGTCAACCGCGTCGAATTGCAGGACATCAACCCGCCGACCGACATCAAGGAGGCGATGGAAAAGCAGATGCGTGCTGAGCGCACGCGTCGTGCCCAAATCATCGACGCCGAAGGCACCAAAACGGCGGCCATCCTCGAGGCAGAAGGCCGGAAGGGCGCCGACATCAACCAGGCGGAAGGCGAGAAGCAAGCCCGCATCCTCAAGGCAGAGGGCGAGGCGTCGGCGCGCTTGGCAGTCGCAGAAGCGGAGGCGGAGGCGATTCGCCGCATTGCCGCCGCAGTGGAAACGTCCTCGGCCGACCCCACCCAGTACCTCATTGCGGTGAAGTACATCGAAATGATGGACCAAGTGCTGCGAGAAGGCGGAACGGGTTCCAAGACGGTGTTCATGCCCTACGAGGCGAGCGGTTTGATGAGCAGCGTGGGGGGCATCAAGGAATTGATGAATGCGGCCAAAGACTGAGTTGGCTGGCGCCTTCCTCGCAGTCCTTGCCATGCTTTGCGTGGGCTGTGTCGATGGCTTGCGGCCAGGAAACGCCACCTTGCTTGATTACACGGGGCTCGACGGATGCGGTTGGGTGATTGAGGCTGACGAGGGAGCCGTGTTGGAGCCGTTGAATTTGGGCGAATTCATCTCGGATCCTGACCCAGGCATGCGTCTCAGGGTTGAATACGAGGAAGAATCAGACTATTTCAGCATTTGCATGGTGGGCCCCATGGTGACACTGCTGGCTTGCGAAAGCATGGACTGAGGATTTCCCCATCTCGGGGCCATTCACGAACCGGCGCCGGGGCTTTGCTCCGGCGCCTTTTTTGTGCACGACTGTTCCACCTAATTTTGCATCCATGAAGACGCTGAAGAAGGGTTGGATGTTGAGGTGCATCGCATGCATGGTCTGCAGTTGGACCGCTGGTGCCTGGGCCCAAACCACCCTAGAAGTGGAGGTGTTGGCAGAGGACATGACGGTGCCTTGGGATTTGGTCTGGGGTCCAGACAACCACGTGTGGTGCATGGAAAAAACCGGACGCATCACGCGCACGAACCCGGACACCAAGGTGTTGGAAGAGGTGCACGCGCTGAGTGGGGTGTACCAATCGTGGGACAACAGCGGCGCCCACGCCATGGCGCTTCACCCGGACTTTCCCCGGACGCCCTTCATCTATGTGCATTACGCCTACGGCGAGTGGCGCAGCCGGTTGTCGCGCTTGAGGTATTCCATCCCACAGCGCCGCGTGGTGGATGAGGAGATTTTGATTCCGGATTTTCGGGGCAATTCGTCCCACAATGGGAGTCGCCTGTTGGAAGGGCCAGACGGGCATTTGTACATGGCGATGGGGGATGCGTACAGCAAGATGAATGCCCAAAACCTGGAGTCCCTCTCCGGCAAAATCCTGCGCATGGATTGGGATGGCAATCCCCTTCCGGACAACCCTTACGGCAACCTGATTTACAGCTGGGGACACCGCAATCCGCAGGGCCTTGTCTTCTCAGACGAGGGGCAGCTGTACGCCTCTGAGCACGGCCCGGCCACAGACGACGAAGTGAACCTCATCCAAAAAGGCGCGAACTACGGTTGGCCCTTAATCGAGGGTCCTTGCGACTCCCCCATGGAAGAGGCCTTGTGCGATTCGTTGGATGCCCGAGAACCCTTGGCTTCGTGGAGTCCGACGCAGGCACCTTGTGGGATGGACTACTTCGACCACGCGTCGATCCCGGAGTGGGAAAATTCCTTGCTGTTGACCTTCTTGAAAAAGCAACACCTGCGCATCCTTCACCTCGACGAAACGGGCACGCAAGTAACCCATGAGGACAGCATTCTGTACAACGAGTACGGCCGGCTGCGGGACGTACTTGTGGCGCCCAACGGACGGGTGTTTGTGACCACGTCCAACCAAGAAATCAACGGGTGGAACTACCTCGCAGCCGAAGAGGACGACCGCATTTTGGAATTGGTCAATCCCGACTTCTCGTACGATGCCCTTGAGCCCGTGAATGACCTGAACGAGGTGTTTTTGACCCAGCTGCTGGAGACGCCGCAAGCTGTGGGCAAGGTGTTCCCGCAGCCCGCCCGGGATGGGGTTTCCATGTTTTTGCCTGAATCCGTGGAAGAGGTCGACGTCTACCTGCACGACATGTCTGGTCGCATGGTCTTGGGCGCGGAGCCCCTCGCGCTGCACGGGCCAGGGTTGCTGTACGTCCGGTTGGGGGACGTGCAAACGGGCCTTTACGTGCTGGAGGTGCGCGCCGAGAACGGGGAACGATGGACCTCGACGGTGCTTGTAGAACGGGATTGATCAGGGACGCAGGCCTTCAGCCCAAGTGACAAATTCGTCGTCCGTCAAGGATTCCAAGAAAGCGATCAAGTCGCTCCGGTCTTGGGCTGACAGGTCCCGGGCCTGAATGCGCGCATCTTGGTTGACATGTCCGCTGCCGCCCGAGGCATAGTGTTCAAGGACCGATTCCAGGGTGGGCAAGGAGCCATCAAACATGTACGGGGCCGTCAAGGCCACGTTTCGTAGCGATGGCGTTTTAAAGGCGCCTATGTCGGTTGAATCGAAGGTCAAACGGTACGCCCCTTGGTCCACGTAAGTCTCGTACAATCCCGTGTTGTGCGTGGTGAAATCCGACAACATCACTCCCGGGTGGCACGAGGCGCATTCGAATTCCTCAAAGCGTTCACGCCCCCGAAGCGCGGCAGGAGAAAGGGCTTCGGTCTCGCCTTGGAGCCAGCGGTCGTAAGGCGAGGATCCACTGATCAGGGTGCGCTGAAACGCTGCCAGCGCCCGGGTCATGACGTAGGCGTCAAAGGGACGGTCAAATCCTTCTTGGGCCCATTTCTGGTATTGCGGGTCTTGACCGAGCTGGTCCACCAATTCGACCAAGTCGCGGTGGAATTCGGTGGGCTCTTGCACCGGGGCGAGCACTTGGGCCTCGAGCGAGGGGACGCCGCCTTCCCGGTGAAATCGCGGTTGCCACGCAAGGTTGACCAAGGCAGGGGCATTCCGGACCCCCAAGGCGCCGGAGGTGCCTGGCGTCACGGCAAGTGAATCGGCCATGGCCAGGGAAGGGTTGTGGCAGCTGGCGCAGCTGAGCATGCCATCCGCCGAGAACCGTTCGTCGAAGAAGAGGTGTCGCCCGAGTTCCCATTTGGCCTCGTTCAGCAGGTTGTCTGCGGGCTCGACGTAGGCGGGAAAGTGCGCGGGGACTTCGCGAATGTCTGCCACGGTGAAAGCAGGGACCTCGGGCTCACAGCCCACGAGCACGAGCACCGTGCTCCAGAGGAGGGTATGTCGAATCTCCGTGGGCATGCCTGTCGAAATTACATCGCACGAGAACGTTCCTTCGTTGCTTCGGGAAGTCGTGATGTAGTTTTGGGGCCTTCAAAAGCCGGACGCCATGACTGACAAACCCCACGCCATCCTCTACGTGTTCCAAGTGAAAAAGGGCCAAGAAGCTGCGTTTGAAGCGGCGTGGGCCGACGTGACGCGGGAAATTCACGCCAAGTGTGGAAGCCTCGGTTCACGCCTTCATACGTGGGTGGGCGGGACGTATTGGGCCTACGCGCAATGGCCTAACAGAGAAGCGCTCGAGAATGCGCAGATCGAGGGCCACGAGACCTTGATGGAGGCCCGCAAGCGCATGGTGGAAGCCTGCGAAAGCATGGAGGTCTTCGGAGAGGGCAACATTGTCCACGACTTGTTTGTGAAGGAAGCCTGAGTCTTTCAGGGTCAAAGTCAAATCGAGGCGGTGCCTTTGCGCCTTCATTTTCAGACCCTGCACGATGCGCATTGCCCTTTTTGATTTCCGCCAAACGGTGGACTACCGCTTGGAAATTCTGAGTGGATTGACCGTGGCCATGGCAACCGAGAATGCGTTGCGCAAGGCGCCGCCAACATTTTGAGCGGCTTGTTCAGTGGGATGGGGGGATGCGCCATGATTGGCCAAAGCCTGATCAACGTCAGCTCCGGGGCACGCGCCCGGTTGAGTGGCATTGTGGCTGCGGTGATGCTCTTGGTGTTCATCTTGTTTGGGGCGCCTTTGATCGAGCGGTTGCCCATGGCTGCCTTGACGGGCCTCATGGACAAGGCCGACAATTTGATCGAAGTCAACCACTTCGAGGACCCGACCTACAAGGTGTTGACGGACCAAACGTGAGACCTCTCCTCGGGGTCTGTAAGTTTGCGTCCAACGCATCCTTGTTCTCCCCATGATTCACTACAACCCCAAGAGCTGGTTCAGCCTGATTTTCGCGGCGTACAGCCGGCAGGTGTTTCGCAAGTTGTTCCCGTTGATGCTCGCCATGGGCGTGCTGAGTGCGGGCGTGTGCTACGTCGAGCTTCATTACCTCGAGGAGCCCGTGGAGCTGAGCAACGTGGTGCATTCGCTGTTGGGCTTTGTCCTTTCTCTCTTTCTGGTGTTTCGAACCAACACCGCCTACGACCGTTGGTGGGAGGGACGAAAGCAGTGGGGTGGTTTGGTGAACGTGTCACGCACCTTGGCCACCCGTGTGCGTGAATTCAGCACAGACGAGGCCACGGCGGATTTCTTTCGAGCCCACATCCCCGGCTTTGTGGAGGCGTTGCGCGACCATTTGCGCCCTTCCCAACCCGAGGAGCCGTTGCGGCCCGAGGGCGCGCCGTTTGTGTCGGCAGACCACGCGCCCAATGCATGGGCGCAAGCCATGGAACGCGAAGCCATGAAGCGACTTTCGTCGGGAGAGTGGACAGCCCAACAACATTGGTTGGTCTCCCAAAACCTCGAGCGCATGGTCGACATCCTTGGCGCATGCGAACGCATCCTCAAGACCCCCATTCCCTACAGCTACAGCATGTTCATGAAGAAATTCATCTTCCTGTACGTGGTGACCCTCCCGTTGGGCTTTGTGACCACCTTCGGCTGGTGGGCGGTGCCCGTGGTGATGCTGGTGTTTTACATCCTCGTGAGTGTGGAGTTGATTGCGGAGGAAATCGAAGATCCGTTTGGGGTGGATGAAAATGACCTCCCGTTGGACGGCTTATGTGAGACCATTCGGACCAACACCGAGGAGATCCTGACGCGTGGCTGATTATTCCTCAGCACCTTTTCGCAGGGGCCAAATCGCAGGCGCCCTCTTCCTCGCACTGGGCGCGACCTGTGGCGCTTTGGGCGCGCACGCCCTCGAGTCCGTGATGACCCCCGAGCGATTGGATTCTTGGGGCACGGCAAGCCTGTATCTCCTTGTCATGGGGGCAGGCCTGATTGGCGCTTCCCACAGTTCAAATGAACGTCGGTCTCAAGTCGCGCTGGATGCGGTGTGGGTGGGCACCGTCTTGTTTTCCTGCAGCATCATGGCGCTGGTGACGCTGGCGACCTTGGAGGTCGGGGCAGGGTGGCGCGCCGTGCTGGGACCCATCACGCCGTTGGGCGGGGTGCTGATGATTGGCGGCTGGCTGGGTTGGGCGTGGTCTCGCCGGTCGCGCTGAAGGTCAGCGTGCGTAAGGCCCAAACATCGCCACGTCTCGCGCCACGTCTTGCCCTTGTTTGATGGCGGAAGCGCGGAACATGCCGGTGCTGTTGAAGACCAGAGCCACCTGCCCGAGCGCGTCGACCGCAACCACACCGCCGTCGCCGCCCAAGGCGCCCATTTCGTCAAAAATGCTGGCCTCACATGCTTCTTGAAGCGATTGCTTCCCGTGCAGCATCCTTCCATGGATGTCTTGCGCGACCCCTGTTCGAATGAAGTATTCGCCCCAGCCTGTGGCTGAGATGGCGCAGGTGCGGTTGTCTGCCCACGTGCCCGCACCGACAATCGGGCTGTCGCCGATGCGGCCGTGGCGTTTGTAGGTCATGCCTCCGGTGGATGTGGCCGCGGCCAAATGGCCTTCCATGTCCATGGCCACGCACCCAACCGTACCCCGCTTCTCTTCCAGTGGCACTGGCTCATCCCCGGCGCGCTTGGCTGCACGCCGATATCGCGAGTAGGCTTTTTGCGTGTCAAACCAAGCAGGCTCCGCGGTTTCGGCACCTTGTGCGGCGGCAAACACGCCCGCTCCGTGGCCGCTGAAGAACACGTGTTCGCTGCTGTCCATCACCGCCCGCGCCACAGAAATGGGGTGCCGGAAGCCCTGAAGCCCGGTCACGGCCCCGCAATTTCGGGAGGTGCCATCGGCAATGGACGCATCCAGTTCGTGGGTGCCTTCCGAGGTGAATACGGCGCCACGTCCCGCGTTGAACAGGGAGTCATCTTCCATCAACCGCACCACACCCTCGACGACATCCACGGCGCTGGCGCCTTGGTCGAGTTGGGCTTGCCCCCACGAGAGAGCAGCATCAAGGGATGCCGTGTAGGCCTGTTGTTGCGCTGCGCTCAAGTCTTCTTCACCAAAAAGGCCGGCCCCGCCGTGAATGGCGAGGGACCACACCGCGCGTGGCGGGGGAGGAGGAGCGTCCGTGTGCGAGGGCTGGCAAGCCAACAAAACGAAGGCGGTGCCAAGAAAGGCGAGGGTGGATTTCATGTTCTTGAGCGAAGGAATGCATGGCCCACGAGTCCCACCACACTGAACGGCACCAGGGCGTCCACGAGGTGGGCAAAAATGTCGGGATTCTTGAACCAGATGAAGTTGCTGCAGGGGAAGAACATGAATCCGACCATGCCCACGGCACCGGCGAGCATCACGCGTCGAAACAGCGTGGGATGTTGGAGCTGTCCCAAGAGCCAAATCAACAGTCCCGACGTCAACAGATTCATCACAAGGCTGCGGATCAAGTTGGGGCTCATGTCGCCCCGCCACTCGAGTTGGTAGTTCAACACGGCGTAAGGTTGACCTTCCATGCGGGCCATGTATTCGGCCCCCAGGCCTTCGGGATCTGCACGCTCCTCAGGGGAGGGGCTCCCCAGTGCGTACATCCCTTCTTCCAGATTGAGTTCGGCCAAATGGGCCAAGATGTCGCGGTCGAGCGGCGTGTATTCCCTCTGAGTCGGCCGCGCAAGTTCCAACGTTTCTGGGTCGTTTGGCGTAGCTTCAGCAACATGAAACGCAGCCAATTCCTCAAATCTGTCGGAGTCGCCTTGGCATTGCCCGCCTCGTTCCCCTTCGCAAGTTCAGCGCAACGCCTCGCCACGTCAGGGGGCGCAAGCCGGGGAAACTGCGTGCTCGTTCCCAGCGAAACGCCAGGTCCCTTTCCTTTGGATTTGACCGAGAACGACTTCTTTTTTCGGCAGGACATCCGCGAGGGTCGGGAAGGGGTGAAGCTGCGTCAGCGGGTGCGCATTGTGGGGGCGGACAATTGTGAGCCGATGGTCAACGTGCGTGTCAACATTTGGCATTGCGACCGCGATGGCAACTACTCTGGATATGCGGCCATGGAATCTGAAGCACTGACGTATTGCCGTGGATACCAAATGACCGACGCCAACGGCGAATGTGAATTTGTGACCATTGTTCCGGGATGGTACCCGGGCCGGGTCACGCATGTGCATTTCCAGGTGTTTGTGAGTTCCCAATACAGCGTGGTCAGTCAGTGGACGTGGCCGCACGATGCGGTTGTGGAGGCGGTCAGTGCCCACCCGGAGCTGTATCCCGCAGGGCCAGACCCCTTGTCGCCAGAGCAGGATGGTGTGTTTGCCGATGGGTTTGAATTCCAAATGGCCGACTTGGCCTGGGACGATGCGGCCCAGGAATACGTGTCCTTGTACGAGGCCACCGTCGAGGGCGCGGGCACAAGCGGGGTCGGCTATCAGGAGTTGCAACGTGCGGAGGTGTTCCACCTGGGCCAAAACTTCCCCAACCCCGTCACCACAGCCACCGAAATACCCCTCGATTTGAAGCAGCCCGGCGAAGTGTTTTGGGCGCTCTGGAGTGCAGAGGGGCAATGCGTGCATTTTGTGGATTTGGGCATGATGCCCGCGGGGCGACAGGTGATCCGCGTGGATTTCGCAGCGCTTGGATTGCCAGCGGCATCCTATCTCTACCGCGTCGAAGTGGAGAACGATCGCGGTCGTTTCACGGATGTGAAGCGCATGACCCTTGCGAAGTGAGGGCGGCGTGACGGACCTTTGACGCCATGAACGATTGGATCAACGTGGCGCTCAAGGCCAGCTTGGAAGCGGGCCAGGCCATCATGGACATTTATGAGAGCGACGACGTGGGCGTCGAATACAAGGAGGACGCAAGTCCCTTGACCCGCGCGGACCGCGCAGCCCACCACGTCATCCTACGTCACCTTGAGCCTACGGGCATTCCCGTGCTTTCAGAAGAAGGCAAACACATGCCTTTTGCGGACCGCTCGCAATGGGACGAACTCTGGATTGTCGACCCCGTGGATGGCACCAAGGAATTCATCAAGCGCAACGGAGAATTCACCGTCAATATTGCCTTGGTTCGCCATGGCCGCGTTGCGGGTGGGGTCGTCTTTGCCCCCGTTCTCGGCCACGCGTATGTGGGGGTAGTTGGCGAAGGCGCATGGCGCTTGGACGTCTCCGCCGATGCCGATGTGGACGCCGCGTGGCACACCCGTGTGTCGCTTCCTGTGAATGCTGGAACGCGCGCGTTCACGGTGGTGGCCAGCCGCTCACACATGTCGCCTGAAACGGAGGCCTACGTGGAAGAGGCCAAGTCGATCCACGGCGAGGTGAACCTCATCTCCAAGGGCAGTTCCCTCAAGCTCTGCATGGTGGCCGAGGGCACGGCCGATGCCTATCCGCGTTTTGCGCCCACCATGGAGTGGGACACGGCAGCAGGCCAAGCCGTTTGCGAGGCTGCGGGATGCGACGTCATTGACCAAAACACCGGCGAACCCATGCGCTACAACCGCGAGGAATTGCTCAACGCTTGGTTTTTGGTGGCGCGCTCTTCTTGAAGGGCTGCGGACATTTACCTTGACCCCATGAAGATCGAAGCCGCCTTTGTGAAATGAAACAGTTCGTCTGGTCTTGTTGGTTCGTGCTCCTGTCCTGGGTCGGAACGGATTCTGCCCAAGCCCAAATGCAGTGGTGGCCCACGGAAGTCAGTGCGACGAGCGGGGTTTGGGTTGCGGAAGGGGACATGCAAGACGTCGTGGAATCTGCGGCATTCGGGGCCCATGTGGGATGGATGACACGCGCCACCAACGGGTGGGCTGCCTTTTTCGGTGGCGTGGAGCACGGGGGATTTGTGGGCATGCACCGCATTGGTTCCTCCCTCTACGGCTGGCAGCCTCAGTTGGGCTGGACCTTGCGGACGGGACAAACCCGTCTCGTGGGGTGGTCGTTCAGCACGGGTTTGGCGTACAATTCGCGCGTCTACAACCCGGAAGAGCCCAACCCAGACCTCATCGCAGTGGGCTCTCACCTCAATGGCCTGATCCGACTGGGCATCACTGTGGCCAACGACAGTCCCATCAGCTTGGGACTGGGCATCCTGCACACAAGCAATGGGGGACTTCGCCGACCGAACAAAGGCATCAACACGCCACACGCCAAGTTGATCGTCCGCGTCGCAGAGACGCCGCGTCGCAAGGTGTACATGGATGGCGCGGACCCGCGTCAATGGCGCCACGCAGTGGGGTTGGGCATCGGCGGTCGAGACCATGGAGCGTATGGCGGCCATGTCTACGGGGTCCAAGAGTTGTTTGCCCAGTCCACGTACGTGTTGTCGCCTCGGTACGGGGTCACCGCCCAAGCGGCCCTTGTGCACCACGGTGCACTGCGCGCAGACGACAACACCGATGCCCCGTCAGACAGCGTGGCCACGAACCCGTTGGACCGGTTGCAGCCGGGGTTGAGTGCGGGGTGGTCGTGGTTGTTTGGTCGGGCGCGTTTGGATTTGATCAAAGGGGCGGTGCTGGTCAACCCCACGCCTGGGTTCATTCACGGCTACAACAAAGCGCAACTTTTTCTCTCGGTTCATCCCACCCTGGATGCCTTTGTGTCGTTGCGATTCACCGACTGGCGTGCGGATTACGTCAGCGCTGGGGTGGCCCTCCGCTGGGGCACTTCCGAGCGAGAATGCAACACCTGTCCCAAGTGGGACCTTTGATGCGGCAACGTTGATTGCCCTGCTGCGTCTTATCTTACAGAGACGCGCATGAATCCCCAACCACCATACGACACCCTCATCCTCGAAGGAGGAAGTCTGCGCTGTGCCTTCACGGCCGGGGTCATGGATGCTTTGCTCCTGCTGGGGCCTTTGAAGTTCGATCGCATCTACGGGATCAGCGCGGGATCCATGGTGATGGCCACCTACCTGTCTGGCCAATACAAGCATTTCTACAGGATCTCACGTGACTTGGTTGAAGACGGCACCTTCATCCGGTTTTCCTCTGCATGGTCGAAAGAAGGGTTGATGAATTTGTCCCACTTGAGGGCACACGTCATGCGGCATGCACCGCTCGATTTGGACACTCTGGGTGTCGCCCAGGAAACCACCCAAGCCATCGTCGTGACGACGCATCTGGAAACGGGGGAGCCTCGATACATTGAGCCCCAAGGGCGAGATTGGATGGACGCGCTTGTGGCGTCGTCGTCTTTGCCCATGGTGACTCGCGGCAAGGTCAAATTCCGCGGAGAGTGGATGTTTGACGGGGGATATTCCGATCCGTTGCCGCTGGACAAGGCCCTGGAGATGGGCGGTCGGCACATCTTGGTGGTGCGCACCAGGCCCATGGGTGACCACGCTTCCCAGAGCTACGTGGATTCTTTTGGGATGTACTGGCATCGGCACAACAAGGTCTTGGCGCCGCTGTTTTTGGAAGGCTACGAGCGGTACAACGACACGGTCGACCGCCTGCTTCGAGGAGGCGACAACCACGGCCGAACCTGGGAGGAGATTGCACCTCCCTATCCGCTTCAAACCGACGCTTGGACCGTGGGTGCCAAAGAAGTGGCCCAAGACTACCGACTCGGTGTGGACACGGCGATGAATTGGTGGGCCCATCGACACCTGTGATGGATACCTCGTGTGAGAAAATGGGTTCTTTGCGTCAATTGGACACTCTTCTGTACCCAAAAAGACGGCTTTTCTCAATTTGTTGATGTAGCTTGCGATACGCCGCGCAAGGCTTGCCACGAGTGAACAATGATTTCATCCGATTTGCGGCGTCCCACCTGATCTCATTGCCCAAGCCGTAAGATTCGATGCGCCTTTCCCTCGCAACCATCTTGTGCCCTAAAATCACTCGCCGTAATTGCATGGTCGCCTGTGCGCTCGCGCTGGTTTGGATGTTCGGGGGAACGTCGTGTAAAAATGACGTGGCCCACTCCGGCATCACAGATTCCGAGCTTGAGAAGTTTCGCGGTTCAGCTGCTGTGGAATCCCTGTTGTCTGGAATGACATTGGACGACAAGGTGGGAGAAATGACTCAGCTGACGTTGAATATGCTTTGTGAAGGAGAGCTGAGTGAAAAACCCGGAGTTTACGTTGTTCTTGACGAGCCCCATGCTTTGGACGAAAGCAAACTGCACGCTGCATTTCAGGAAGGGCGCATCGGGAGCGTGCTGAATTGTGGTGGGCATGCATACCCGACCGCGCAATGGCGCGAACTCGTTTCTGGAATCCAAAAGGCAAGCATCGCAGCCAAGGGCATCCCCACTTTGTATGGGGTGGATGCCATTCATGGCGCAACTTACACATCGGGAGCGGCCTTGGGGCCGCAGCAGATTGCACTGGCAGCAACATGGGACACCGCGTTGGTTCGAAAAATGTCAGAAGGGACAGCGCAAGAAATTGATGCGTGTGGCATTCCTTGGAATTTTGCTCCGGTATTGGACGTCGGACGTGACCCTCGTTGGCCGAGGTTTTGGGAAACCTTTGGCGAAGATGTCATGCTCGTTGGCGACATGGGCGAGGCCATGGTGCGGGGTTTTCAAGAAGGCCCCGTCAAAGTTGCAGCCACACTCAAACACTACATGGGTTACAGCACCCCATGGAGTGGGAAAGACCGCACGCCAGCTTACATCCCAGAACGTCAGCTGCGAGAGATTTTTCTACCACCTTTTAAGCAGTCCGTCGACGCGGGTGCGATGACTGTGATGGTAAACAGTGGGGAGATGAATGGCATTCCAACGCACGTCAATCGCTTCGTGCTGACAGACATCCTTCGTGGTGAGCTTGGTTTTGAGGGATTGGTCGTGACAGATTGGGAAGACATCAAATACTTGGTGAAAAGGCATCGTGTGGCGGCCACATACAAAGAAGCCATCAGAATGGCGATTTTGGCAGGGATTGACATGAGCATGGTGCCGCAAGACCTGGAATTTCCGGTTCTTTTGAAAGAACTCGTGGTAGAAGGCCAAATCCCGGAAAGCCGCATCGACTTGAGCGTTCGTCGAATTCTCTCCGTGAAGGAGAAACTTGGGCTTTTGGAAGAAGGGGGATTTGAATTGCCTCCAGCACTGACAGAAGACGAACGTCAGGCCTTGGCTGGACCTGCAGCGCGTGCAGCACTTGAGTGCATTACGTTGTTGAAGAACGAAGGAACCCATGCGGTGTACCCCAATCAGCCTCTGTTGCCATTGGGAGGCACCGGTACGATTTTCGTGTCGGGACCCACTGCCAACTCATTGAATGCGTTGAATGGAGGCTGGTCGGGCACGTGGCAGGGCAAAAATCCCAAGTACAACAATCCCGGGAGATTGACAGCCGTGGAGGGATTGCGCGAAGAATTTGGGGCCAGTCGCATTGCATTTGAAGCGCTGGATGACATGGAATTCGGTGCAGAGGACATTCAAAGGGTGATCCAAGCAATGGAGGGTTCCAATCCGGAAGTGGCAGTGTTGTTTCTGGGGGAAATGCCATACACAGAGATTTTTGGCAACATCGGTGATTTGCGTCTTCCTGACAACCAACTGGACCTCGTGCGTGCAGTCGCAGCCACAGGGATTCAAGTGGTGGGGGTGTTTGTCCAAGGTCGGCCTCGTACGTTCTCACAGGTGGAGCAAGACATGGACGCCGTGGTGATGGCTTATCTGCCTGGGGAATTCGGTGCACCTGCGATTGCCCAGGTTCTCAGTGGGGCCTACAATCCATCCGGACGTCTTCCTTTCACTTGGCCACGGGAGGCATCATCTCACGTGACCTACGATCGCAAAGGGACAGAAGATGTTCATAAAAATGCGAAGAAAAGCGCATACAGGCCGCAGTATTTGTTTGGCCATGGTCTGAGCTACAGCGAGGTAAAAACAACCGCTTTGCGGATTTTGAACGAGGGTGATATACACATGGGTGACGAGTTGCTCGTGGAGGTGACCCTTGAAAACCTTGGGAACCGTGCCAGTGCTGAAGTGGTCATGTTGTTTGTGCAAGACCGCGTTGCGTCCATTACTCCGAACATGGAGAAACTCAGGGCCTACAAACGCGTTTTTGTGGGCGCTGGTGCAACAAAACAGGTTCAGTTACGCGTCCCAACATCGAACCTTGGCTTTGTCGGACTCAAACTTAAGCATGTGGTAGAGCCAGGCACTTTTGGCTTACGCGTGCGGGACCAACTCACAGAATTTGAATTGAAGAAATAATCATACGATCCATGAAACAATTGTTCTCCCTGGCTGCTGCAGCCCTCCTCGCAGTGGGTACCCAAGCCCAAACCACGTTCAACGTGGACATGACCTGTGCCCCTGAGGGCTTTGACAACGTGTTTGTGACTGGCCCTTGGTGCGGCTGGTGCGCCAATGACACGTACAACACGATGACCGACCCCGACGGGGACGGCGTGTACTCCGTGGAAGTCGCAGACTTGACGGGTGTGGTGGAATACAAGTACGCCATCAACGGATTTGCCGATCAAGAAAATTTGGTGAACGACATGGTCGACGGTGCGACGTGCGCACCTGTCACAGACTACAGTGGCTACGCCAATCGTCAAATCGAAGCCGGTTCCGTGGCAAGCGACTACTACGGTACCTGTGATGGTACTTGCAACGACGTGCCTCCTCCTCCAGGCGGCACAGTGTTGTTCCGCGTGGACATGAGTGAATACGGCGGTACGTATGGAACGGTCAACCTCAATGGTTCCTTCAACGGTTGGTGCGGCGCTTGTGCGACCATGACCGACGACGACGGCGACATGGTGTTCGAACTTCCTGTGGACTTGCCCGGTGGCACCTTCGAGTACAAGTTCACCTTGGACGGCTGGACTGCGCAAGAAGAGTTCATGGATGGCGACCCATGCACCTCCACCATTGACGGTTACATCAACCGTACCCTCGATGTGACCGGTGACTTGGAGTTGCCAGTTGTGTGTTACAACCAATGCACGGCCTGCAACGCCGAGCCTGTGCCTGGTTGCACAGACGCCACGGCATGCAACTACGATGCGGCAGCCACGGAAGACGACGGCAGCTGCGTGTTTGGTGACGGTCCCGTTGTGGAGCTGACTGTGGAGGACGCTCTTTGCTTCGGTGGAGAGGGCACGCTTTCGTTGGATTCGGCAACAATGCTTCTTTTGGATGATGGATTGATCTCAGTCGAAGTACTTGGAGCGGGAGAAACGCTGCCAGCAGGGGACTACATTTTTGTGGCGACAGACACGCTCGGTTGCTCCAGCGAGACAGCTTTCACCATTGGTGAACCCGATGAACTTGTGATTGACGTTTCCATCTTGGCTGAGGACTCAGGCGCAGGCGATGGCCAGGCGGAAGCCACGGTCACGGGCGGCACGCCTGACTACACTGTGGTGTGGAACAACATGACCGGCATGGAAGCCAACCCTGATTCTTTGTCTGGGGGCTTGTACACGGCCGTGGTGACAGATGCCAACGGCTGCACGGCAACGGCCAGCTTGACCATGACGGTCGACGGCATTATGGAATTCACTGCCCTCGAAGGTTCGTTGTTCCCCGTGCCAGTCACGGACGCATTGAACGTGCGTTTGGCGACGCCTTTGAGCAGCGCTGCACGCGTCGACATCCGCGACGTTCAAGGTCGCTTGATCGAAAGCACGCAAATGTTGCCCAACCAACAGCTTTTGGTGTTGGACGCCGCGTCATGGAACGCCGGAGTGTACACCATCCAAATCTCAAATGAGGAAGCGCGCGCTTCCTGGAGCTTCGTGAAATGATTCAACGCATCTCATCGCTGATGGCCCTGGTCTTGCTCTTCGGAGCGAGCTCAGGGCTTTTGGCCCAAACGATTTCGGTCGGAGGAACGGTCGTGGATGGGGACATGCCCCTTCCCGGCGTTTCGGTGACCGTGAAAGGGTCTTATGCCGGTACGGCAACCGACCTGGACGGAAAATTTGCCTTGACGGCCGAGTCTGGAGCCACCTTGGTGTTCTCCTACATCGGCTACCTCCGCCAAGAGTTGACTGTGGCCAACACGGTGTCTGACCTCAAGGTTGTGCTTCAGCCCGACGTGGCTGGACTGGAAGAAGCCGTGGTCATTGGTTACGGCAACCAACAGCGCAGCAAGATCTCTGGTGCGGTGACCACCGTCGACATCAAGGAAGCCACGAGCATCCCCGTCTTGCGCACCGAACAGGCCCTTCAAGGCCGTGCGGCAGGGGTGCAGGTCACGCAGAACTCGGGCCAGCCCGGTTCCACGCAGACCATCCGCATCCGTGGTCTCGGTTCGATTAACAATTCGGACCCCTTGTTCATCGTGGATGGCATCCCTTCTGGAGGCATCGACTACTTGAACCCTTCGGACATTGAGAGCATCAGCATCTTGAAGGATGCGGCGTCGACGGCCATTTATGGCGCGCGCGGTGCGAACGGGGTGGTGTTGATCACGACCAAAAAGGGATCGCGCGGAAGCAAGGCGACCCTGACGTACGACTCTTACATCGGCATGCAAGAGCCTTGGAAATTCATGGCGCTGTTGAATGCGGAGGAGTACGCGACGTTGATGAACGAAAGCCGCGCGGCTGCCGGCTTGGCGGCATTGCCTGGGTTGACGGATCCCGCGTCTTTGGGCCAAGGAACCAACTGGCAAGAAGCCATGTTCCAACGTGCCCCCATGTCCAACCACAGCGTGCTCTACACCAACGGCACAGAGACCTCGAGCATGGCCATGGGTGCCAGTCACTTCTCCCAAGATGGCATCATTGGTGGAGAGAAGGGGCGCTTTGAGCGGACCACGTTCCGTGTGAACTCCGAGCAGCAAGCTGGAGATCGCATCAAGGTGGGCCAAAACGTGACCTTCACGAACATCAACCGCAGTGCCCTCGCGGTCAACAACGAATTCGCGACGCCGGTGGTGCGCGCGTTGAACATGGATCCTGTCACGCCGGTGACACGTCCCGACGGTCAGTACGCGTACACGGACTACATCGACAGCGACATCGTGAACCCCATCAACCAAATCGAGCAGACGTACGACAACTGGACGACCAACCGATTTGTGGGGAACGTCTTCGGGGAAATGGATTTGACGCCCAACCTGAAGTTCCGTTCTTCGGTCAACGTGGATTTGGCCTTGGGTTCTCAGAACATCTTCTTGCCAGCCTATGACTTGGCGTTGTTCCCCGGCGATCCCAACCGTCCCGCCACCGAATTCCGCGAGGTCAACTCTTTGATTCGCGCCGAGAACAAGTGGTCGACGTGGCAGTGGGAGAACACCCTGACGTACACCAAGGAGTTCGAGAACGAGGACAAGCTTCAGGTCATTGCAGGTTACTCTGCCTTGGAGTCTCGCTCCACGAGCATCACGGCTTCACGTGACAGCTTGGCGACCAACAACCCCACCTACGCGTTCTTGAGCAACAGCTTGAACGTGGAACCCCAAATCCCACGGGCCAGCGACGGCATCAGCGAAACCGCATGGATTGGACAGTTTGTCCGTGCCACGTACGACCTCGGCAAAGAGTGGTCCTTGATGGGTACCTTGCGTTACGACGGTTCTTCCCGCTTTGGATTGAACAACCGCTTCGGATTGTTCCCCTCGTTCTCTGCGGCTTGGAACTTGACCGAGCGTCCATGGTTCGACGAGAAGGACTGGATCGACTTCTTCAAGGTTCGCGGAAGCTGGGGACGCAACGGAAATGCCGAGATCGGTGACTACGCGTACAACCCCGTGATCGTGAACGGGTTGAACTACACCTTCGGCCAAGAGCAGACCCAAATCATCGGTTCAGGTCCCGTGGCCATCGCCAACCCCGACCTCAAGTGGGAAACGGGCGAGCAAATCAACTTCGGTGTGGATGCGGACTTCTTGGACGGACGTTGGAACCTCATTTTCGACATCTACGAAAAGAACACGATCGACATGTTGGCCTACGTGCCCAACCCCGGCACCGCCGGTTTGGAACCCGGTCCTTCTAACGTGGCCTCTGCGCGCAACCGCGGTGCGGAATTGGCAGTGGGCTACCAGGGAGGTGAGGGAGACTTCACCTACAACCTGAACGGCAACATCTCGGCGTACCGCAACGAAGTCACCGACCTCGGTGCGCCAGTCGACAGCTTGAACCAGCCCATTTTCACGGGCAACGTGTTTGGCTCAGGCGACTTCGTGGCGATCACGGACATCGGCTTGCCCATCGCGACCTTCTGGGGTTTTGAAACGGCGGGCATTTACCAAACCGACGAGGAGGCCATGGCGGACACCAGCCAGGTCAACGCCGTGGCGGGTGATGTCATCTTTGTAGACCAAAACGGCGACGGCGTCATCAACAACGAAGACAAAGTGGTCATCGGCAACCCGCACCCCGACTTCACGTACGGCTTCACGGCCGGTGCGAAGTACAAGAACTTCGACGTGAACTTGTTCTTGCAGGGCAGCCACGGCAATGACATCTACAAGGGGATGTTCCGCTACGATCTGAACACCACCAACCTGCCGATTTCGGCCTTGGATCGTTGGACAGGGGAGGGGTCGACCAACGAGACGCCTCGTGTGACCCACTCTGACCTCAACCAAAACAACCGCGTGTCGGACCGCTTCATCGAAGACGGATCCTACTTGCGGGTGAAGTCGTTGATGGTGGGCTACACCTTGCCTTCGGAGGTCTTGGACCGCGTCGGCATCTCCAAGTTCCGCATCTACGCCAGTGCCAACAACCTGTTTACGTTTACGAAGTACACGGGCTTGGATCCTGAAATTGGCACCCGTGGCACGCTGGAAATCGGCATTGACCGCGGATTCTACCCATCTCCCCGGATTTACAACCTGGGCATCAATGTGACGTTCTGATGAAACACAACGCAACAACCCTTTCATGGATGGGCGCGCTGACCTTGATGGTCTTTGTGCTCCTCAACACGGGATGCTCCAAGGACTTCTTGGATCGTGATCCCTACATCGGCAGCTCTGCGGGCAACTTCTACCAAACGGCGGAAGACGCGGAAGCAGCCACCATTGCCTGCTACGCGCCCTTGCAGGTCGAAATCTCAGACGGTGCACACTTCCGTTGGTACTTCGGTGACATTGTCAGCGACGATGCCGACAAGGGAGGCTCGGGAGACACCGACGAGCCCGACTTGCTCGAGTTTGAGGGCTTCTACGGCGACCCTTCGAGCGGCATTGTGCTCGGGGAATGGAAGACAGCCTACAAAGGCATCACCTACTGCAACCTCGCTTTGGAGAACATTCCTGGCATTGAGATGGACGAGTTCACCAAGCTCGCATACCTCGGAGAGGCCCAGTTCTTGCGTGCTTACTGGTACTTCAACCTCGTCACCACGTTTGGCGGTGTGCCGCTTGTGACGCGTCCTTTGGCGCCGTCGGAGTATGCACAGCCACGTGCGACGGACGAGGAGGTTTGGGCCCAAATCGTCGCCGACCTCGAAGAGGCCGCAGCCAACTTGCCTGCCAAGAGTGCGTACGGCACATCGCAGACGGGCCGAGCCACGCGTGGTGCGGCAAATGCCTTGTTGGCCAAGGCGCAACTCTACCAAGGCAACATGGCGGAGTGCCGCGCACGTTGCGAAGAGGTCGTGGGCTCCGGGGAGTACTTCCTGGATCCCAACTACGGCAACATCTTCACGGAAGGTGGTGAAAACGGACCCGGCAGCATTTGGGAAATCCAATACGCGAACAACTCCGGTGGAAACTGGGGTGCGCAATTTTGGAGCGAAGGCACCTACACCAACGTGTTCCAACGCGCCCGCGGCACGTTCAGTGGATACGGCTTCAACTTGCCCACCCAGGACTTCGTGGACGAATTCGAAACGTGGGAAGAGCAGATTGGTCCCGACGTCATCCAAAAGACGGACCCTCGGTTGGGATACACCGTGTACGCGTTGGGTGACAATGCTTCGGACTGGGGCACCATCACCGCAGATGCCACGGGCATGACCAGCGAATACTACCCACGCAAGTACTTCAACCCAGCCGCGGAATTGGCGCCTTTCGGCGACCCCAACCCCAACGGAGGATCCAACGACCGTGTCATTCGCCTTGCCGACGTCCTGTTGATGCATGCGGAGGCATGTCATCTCACAGGCGACGATGCAGCGGCCATTGCGTCCCTCAACCTCGTTCGTGCGCGTGCCTCCGTGCTCGCCGTGAAAGAGGGGACGGCCAACGCCGTTCAATTTGAAAATGCTGCGGGTCAAGTCATCAACTTGGCGGGCCTCACAGGCCGATCCTTGCTCGACGTGATCTACCACGAGCGCCGCGTGGAATTGGGCCTTGAGGGGCACCGTTTCTTTGATTTGGTGCGCCAAGGCCGCGCCGCAGAAGTGCTCGAAGGGTTTGTGGAAGGCAAGAGCGAACTCTTCCCCATTCCCACCGCGGAAATCACCTTGTCCAACGGTCAATTGACCCAAAACGAAGGCTACGAATGAATCTGAAATGCACCTCTTTGATCGCCACCGCAGCAGCCTTTGTGGCGCTGACGGGATGCGATCCCTACGTGGAGACAAGCCCAGGATTGCCTGCGCCTCCCTCTGCGGAAATTGCATGGTACTTCCTCCCAGACACTGTGGACGGTGTGGTCGGGATTGACTCGAACCGCGTGGTGGTGGAAGCCGATGTCAGTGACGACGTGTTCATCCACTTGTGGGATTTTGGCAACGGTCAGGTCAGCAACGATCCGGTCGACACCATGGTGTACTACGTGGAAGGGACCTACGGCATCTCCTACCAGGGACACGCCCCAGGAGGCATGGCCTACTTCACCGACAGTGTGACCATTGAAAAGACCTTGGAATTGCCTTGTGAAGGCACGTTGGCGTTGCTCACTGGCTGCGACAACCCCAAGTCTTGGAAGTTTGCTTCGGATGCCGGAGCCATTGCCATTGGCCCGGAACCCGGTTCAACAGAATGGTATAACTCGCCAGCAGGTGGGCTTGTGGCCTTCCAGTACGACGACCGTTGGTCGCTCACGGAGGACGGTGAGTTCATCTACAACAACAACGGCAGCTCGATGAACCCCTTTGATGGATTCATCGAAACAACCATGACGGTGGCGCCCTCCACGTACACCCTTGAATTGCAAGCAGGTCCCAACGGCGAGGATCTCTTCACGGTCGGCGGGTTGACCACAGAAGCGGCTGAGATTTGTGGATGGATGGGCGTGTGGGACTCAGGTCCGACATACACCATCACAGAATTGACCGAAGAACGCCTGGTGTTGAGCGCCCTCCAACAAGGCGGGGATTGCATCAACCCCGTGGGCAGTGGTTACTTCACCTTGATTTTCGCAGCTGAATGATCCGTTCAACATGGTCCACCAACCTGCTTGGCGGGTTGGGATTGATGGCGCTTGCCGTGGGGTGTTCTGACTGCGGCGGCGGTCCCGAGCCCACAAACTCTGAAATTCAGTTTGTGGCGGATCGCACGTCGTTGGAAAACACCTTCAACAGCACGTTTCGCTTTGAAGTCCGTCTCGACGCGAGCAACACGGCTCAAGTCACGGCGGACTATGAAACCGTCGAAGGTACGGCCAAGGCAGGGGAGGACTTTGAGCCCCAGTCGGGCACACTTGTTTTTGAGCCAGGTGACCTCATCGCCCAAATCGAAGTGCCCATCGTGATTGACGAAGGCTTGGAAGCGGACGAGCAGTTCACCGTGGTGTTGTCGAATCCCGTCAATGGATACTTGAAGGGCAACCAGCAGGTGGCCACAGGCACCATCTTGAACGACGACACGGAGTTGGACATCTCCCTTCCTGAAGGGGGGTATGACACCCCACACTCGCCGTCCAATCCGCCAGAAGGCATGACGTTGACCTGGTCCGACGAGTTTGAAGGCACGGCCATCAACTTGGACGATTGGACCCACGAGCTGGGTGCAGGAGGTTGGGGCAACAACGAGTTCCAAGCCTACACGGCAAATCCGGCGAATTCCTTCGTCGAGGACGGCAACCTGTTCATCGTGGCCATGCAAGACGGGGCAGGATACACCTCAGCCCGAATGATCACCCGCGACAAGCAGGAGTTCGAGTTTGGCCGCATCGACATCCGTGCGGTGTTGCCATATGGTCAAGGGATTTGGCCCGCCTTGTGGATGCTCGGCGCCAACTTCACCGAAGTGGGCTGGCCGCAGTGCGGCGAAATCGACATCATGGAATTGTTGGGGCACCAGCCCAACTACGTTCACGGCACCGCGCACTGGGGCGCCATCAGCGGTGGTGGTCACCCCAACTTGGGTGCGGTGACGTACTCGGATTTCCCGACGACGTTCTCGGACGAATACCATGTCTTCTCTTTGGAGTGGTCTGCGGACACCATGACGTGGTTGATGAACGACGAGCCTTACTTCCAACTGACGACGGAGCAGCACGTGGCCACCAGTGGCTTCGACTCGCCATTCAACGACCCGTTCTTTTTCATCTTCAACATCGCGGTTGGAGGAAACTGGCCGGGATCGCCTGACGAAACCACGTTGTTCCCTCAGTTCATGGCTGTAGACTACGTGCGCGTGTACCAGTAACCCGCCCCATACACCAAATGACAGCGAGGGTGTATCTTCCACACATGGAGATGCACCCTCGTTTTGATCAATACGATGCCATTTTTGGTGACGATCCCCAGGCCTACTTGGAGTTTCTGGAAGCCCTCGAGGCGACGCTCACCAAATCCAAGCGCAACCTTCTCGAAGCTGCGGCGGCCCAAGACTGGAACGTCATCTCTGCCACACGCCACTCCTTGAAGCCCACCATGACCCTTCTGGGAGCGGAGCCTGTCAACGATTTGCTGAATGAGTGGCGACCCTCCATGAGCGACCTCGACGCTACGGAGTTGGACGGCATGTTGACTCAAGTGCTCGATGCGGTCGCGGATAAGAAGGCCAAGACTGCATGACCGCACACGAGCGTGTGGTCACACGCCTGAGGGCCCATTGTTTGGCCAAGCCAGGAACCACTGAGGAACTTCCCTTTGACGACCGCACCCTGGTGTTCAAGGTGGGGGGCAAGATGTTTTGCCTGCTCGATGCCTTTGAATTTGAGGGGTGTGGCATGAAATGCGCCCCGGATCGCATCCCTGAGCTGCGCGCCCAATTCGAAGGCGTCACCACAGGACCCTATTTGAACGCCAAACATTGGAACAGTGTCCATCCTGAGCCGTTTGGGGACGTCCCATGGGAGACCTTTCTGGACTTGGTCGACCACAGTTACGCGCTCGTATGGCAAGGCCTGACCAAGAAGGTCAAGCTCGCCATCGAAGAGCGCGAATCTGGGGATGAGGCCGAGACGACCTGAGGGGTCAGAACTCCGTCAGTCCACAATCATGACATGCCCGGTGTACTCCATCCAAGCCGGGTCAGGATCGAGTGGCGTGGCATTTGGCAAGACGCGAAGGATGTAGCGGAACACGCTGTTTTGGACGTCCTCCAGTTTCTCCGGACGAGGAACGTCAAGGGCATCCCACGCTTGTTCTGGATCGGTGGTTTCAAAGGCGATTTGTCCTGAGCGACTCACCACCTGAAGCGTGTATTCGTCGATGCGCTCCACTCCGGCGATGATGGGTTTCCAAACGTCATTGACGAAGTCTCCATTGGGGGTGAATGCCGTGGGAACGTGGATGTTCAATTCGTCGACGATTTCAAACCGCAAACTCACCGTGTCTTGGCAGCCGAAGTCGTTGAACACTTGTTGGCCAATGGCATAAGTGCCAGGCGCTTCGTACAAGAAATTCAAGATGCCTTGGTCGATGATGGTGCTGTCACCCACGGTCCAGATGGTGCTGTCGTTCCCCACACTGACGTCGTTGAAGATGAACTCCGTTCCTTCCATGCGCCAAGGCACGACCAGCGGCTGGTTGGACCAAATCCCGGCTTCAGGAGAGGGCAGCACTTCGACGACGTCTGCCACAAGCAGAGTGTCGGTGCAGCTTCCTTCACCTTCAGCCACCCAAGTCAGCCCAAATTGTCCCGCAAAGGGCAAGAGAAGGTCAAGGGTGTCCAGCGGCGTCAGGATGCCTCCGACGTAGTCCACAAACCAAGAGATGCTTTGGGCGTCGGCGCTGGCATCCACAATCTGGAAGGTTCCAGGCGCACAGACCACAGAATCTGAAATCAACTCAAACCCGGCGACGGGTTGATCGTAGAAAGCGAGTGACACCTCATCGGTGGCCACACAAGAGACGCCCGGATGCGTCGAGGTGACCGTCAACGACAAAGACGTCGTGCCCCAAGATTCCAATTCCCAATCGTCGGGGAACGTCGCCGGCAAAGCGCCTCCGGTCCAGTCCCAAGCCACGTCCCCGTGTTCCGCCGTGTATTCGACCTCCGGGGCAAATACGTCTCCGCAAAATGCCTCCACCGCACTCAACTCTGCAATCGGTTCCGGCACCACGGTGACGGTCCATTGGGATGGGCTTGTGCACGCGCTTTGGTTCAGGCTGGCCAAAACCCCCAGGTCAAAGGTCATCACCTCATCCACCACGTCGACCGAAAACTCAGCCACGGACGTGTCGATGGTGTCGACAGACACGGAAGAAGACCACACCCAATCGAGGGCGCCAGCGGCATAGGCTTGGTAGGAGAGCGACACGGGCGCGCACAACACCGTGTCGACCATGGCGTTGGATCCGATGTTGGTGCTTGGCTCCGCGGAAATGGCCGGCCAAACGGTCAAGTCAATGGAGACACTGTCTGCATTGCACAAGTTCCCTGCGGTGGCCCAAAGGGTCAAATCCATGATGGAGTCCAAGGGGTTTTGTGCCAGCCAGGGGAAGGTCGGACTTTCCTCAAAAGGGGAGTCGACCCAGTCCCAGTTGTATCCCAAGCTGCCCCCGTAACCGTCGAGCATGAGGTCGACTTCCTCACCTTCGCAGACCACCGTGTCTGACCACATGGCACTGAGCACAGGAGCGTCCAAGACCAACACCTCACGTTGTCCAGAGGCAAAACAACCAAAGCAGTCGTAATACGTCAGTTCGACCCAGTGCACGCCTACGGTGTCCGCAGTGACGTATCCGGATTCGTCCACCAACGCGCCAGACCAGGTGACTTCGGTCGCACACCCGGGGACAATTTGGCCTTCGAGTTGAAGTTCCTCTCCCATGCACAACACTTCAGGTGGCCCCGCGTAGGAAGGGGTGGGAAGCGGCACAATGACCGTCATGTCATCGTATCCCAAGCAGCCGTGGTCGTCCACCACGACCATGGAGAACCCACAAGTGAATTCGGGCTCAAAGGTGAACACCGGGAATGCCCCACCGATGCCTTCGCATCCAATGGCAAAGGCATTGACCAAATTCAACGAGTCGATGGCCTCCGCGGGGACCTCAATCTCGAGGGGGCTGCCAGGACAAAGAATGGTGTCGACGGGCAAATCCACATACGGAAGTTCCAAGAACGTGATGTCGATGGAGTCCTGCGCCAAGCAGGAACCGCTTCCAGTGGTGAATTGGTAGGAGTACGTTCCGGGAATGCTTTGTTGAATGGCACCGGAACCGTCGATTCCAGGACCGCTCCACACGCCGTCCATGTCGGAGTAAAGCAGGGCAGATGATCCCAAGCAGTATTCCAATTGAGGGGTCACAATGGTGGGCTGGGGGATGTCTGTCACGACAACGACGACGCTGTCTTCATCCATGCAGTTTTGGACATTGATGAATTCATAGTGGAGCACAAACACACCCACCTCTTCCGCGGTAAACACTCCCGTTTCGGTCAAGTGTTCGCCGGTCCAAGTGCCCCCCAAGGGAGCTGTTGGAATGGGGTATGTTCCGCCATCCTTGCACAAGAACACGCTGTCCGTCAACACCACCTCCGGGGTTGGGGCGAGGTTGATGATCCAAGAATCTTCGCTTGTGCATCCATGCTCGTTGGTGACGACGACCATGGCGTTTGTGGCATCCACATTTTCAATGTCACAACATGCCGTGCTGCACGTATCGATGGCCAACAGGCTCGGAAACGCCTGCCAGTCGTACACCCAATTGTCGGTCAAGCTGTCTTCGGTCTCCACGCACATGGCATAGGTGTCCCCGTAGCAGGGCCAGGGTCCATAGCCCACCAGATCGATGTGAGGAACATCAAAAATTTCAACTTCAACGGTGTCTGTCATGGCGCAGGAGCCCTCTCCAATCATGACCACCCACTCATGGGTGCCTTCGCCGGCCACCGCAGGGTCGAAGATGTAGTCTGGCGAGATGCCGCTCCCGAACCAACACGCCTCGCCTTGCGGGGTGACTGGTCCGACTGGCGCATCCATGCAGAACGTGAGTTGGGGAAGCAAGGGAGGTGTCGGTTCCACAACGGTGATGTTCAAGGTGTCTCGGTCCACGCATCCATTGCAGTCGGTCACGGTCCACACCCATTCGTACACCCCGACGCTGTCCGGAGTGAAAGTCCACAAACTGTCAATCCATGGATCCCCGGCATCCACGCAATTGCCGCCCGTCCATACTTCCGTGAAGAATTCAAGGTTGGCACCTTGTCCTTCCCAAACACCTTGGGTCGGGTTGCATCCCAACGCATAAGGCGCCCCAAATTCGAAGGCCATGATGTTGGGAATGGCTTGGTTGCACAGGACAGTGTCCCCACCCACAATGGCGTTGGGACGGCCCAAATCTTCGATGTAAATCGTCGTGTTCAGGGAGGAACATCCCCATTCGTTGGTGGCGTTCCAGGCCACATAGCCAGACCCATTCACCAGCCAAACAGCCGAGGTGTCACAACCGTTGTTCTCCTCCCCAAGCCAATCCAAACTCCAGCACAGGCTGGAATCCTGTGCCAGGACCTCGCTCAAGTCCAATTCAACCCCGTGGCACTCTTGGAACGCATTGGGACCGTTGTACTGTGGAATCTCATGGACCACCACATGCACGGTGTCGATGTCCATGCAGGAGCCCAAGCCACCGTGGAAATAGATGTCCCATTCCCCGGTCACCGAAAGGTCCAAGTACGCCTGGGTGCCAGGGCAATTGACCTGTGAGTTGTCCGACACCCGTGGGCCTGACCAATTCCCAATCCAAGGCGACTCGGCTTCGAGCAAGTATGGCGTCCATGACTGACAAAACACCAGAGAGTCAAATGCCAGTTCGTTGGCACCGATTGACTCGGGGAAGACGCATGAATCCAAGCAACAGGTTGCGATGCCGTAGTTGCAAGCCAAGGAGTCTTCGCACAGAAACGCGTCACAAGGAGGCGGTGGTGGCGGACTGCAAGGCACTTCGGTGCATTGCCCCAAACTGTCCAAAGCTCCCACGCCCCAGCACATGTGGTTTGTTTGCTGACATCCCAATTCCGTGGTGGTGTACCACGTCAGTGAATGATGCACGTACATGGAGTCGACCACCACACATGTGCCCAGGCTGTCTTCATCCAGCCACATGTTGTCGTCGAGCAGCCATCCGGCCACCGGAGAATCAACCCACGATTGGCAAAGGGTGTCGCCTTCCTCGCCGCAGCTGTAGAACTGGGAGGAGGTGCTGGGCGGACAGCTGATGGGGGCCGTCACCGCGGGAGCGGAGGCTTGGCACCCGAATTCGTCGATGACCGTGCAGGTCACGGTGGGGTTGTTCAAGCAGTCGGGCATGACATAGGCGAAGTCGGTTTCAGACCCCGATTGGACCAAACTGCCGCCGACGCTCCAATTCACGGCACCGAAGTTGCTTGTCGAGCCAGGGAACACCACCGCAGAGAATTGGGATGCATCCCCCTGACAGACCAAACCTGGCGCATCGACAAACACCTCTGGACGGAAAATGGTCCGGAAGGAAAGGGTGTCCAAGGTTTGGCACCCTTCCGCGCTCAAATACTCCAATTCAAAATCCCAGTTGAGCCCATTGGACAGCCACGTGAGCTCGCCCGTGCCTTCCGCTTCGTCAAAAGTCAGGTCCCAGAGGTCAAACGTTTGGGAGTAGACGTTCATGACTGCAGCACCGGGGACCTCGAATCCCAATTCGAGCGAGTCTCCTTGGCATTGCACGAATTCGGGGATGCCGTTGTTCACAGGTCCTTCGCTGCCCGAGACAAGCCAATAGTTGAGGGGCAAGTTGCCTTCCACTTCAAGGTGGAGGGTGTCGTAAATCGGGCCGCAGGCGGACAAAACTTCCAGCGCCACAAAAATGTCTTCTGCTGGGGCGCTGGGATGGCTTTGGACCATCAAGGTCGAGTCGCCGTATTGGTAGGCGCTTGCGCTGGGATGAGACTGCCCTTCTGAATTCAGGACACTCCAATTCAAGTCGTACGCTCCGGAGTTCAACCCGACCCCCGAGACCTCTGCAACGACGGACACTTCGTCTCCTCGGCACAGCACCTGATCGGGCACACCGTTGTCGTAGGAGGTCAAGGTCACTTCAGGCAGTTCCGTGACCACGACTGAGGCGAAGAGGTCGAGGTCGCCACATCCGATTTGGCCTTCAAGCTCAATCAGGTAGATGCCTGGCGCTTGGAACGACCAACTGCGGTGCCACTCCTCGTTAAGAAGCGTCTCGAATCCTTCAGGATCCGTGTCCTCGGTCATGGGGCTGACGAACCATTCCCCGGCAATGTCACTGCCGCAAATGGATTCAATGGGGTCGATCCACAAGTCGATGACCTCGTTGACGCAAATGTTGAACTGTTGCCCATTGGCCACTCCCGGCGTGGCCCAATCTCCCGGGGGAGACATCTCGACGCAAAACGCCGCGGTGTCGGCAGTGCTTCCACAGGCGGGGTTGGAGACTTCCAAGGTGGTCTGGTATTCCCCAGGGTCAAGCTGCACAGTCCAAAACGTCGATTGGGGGCCGCCTGAATGGGTGGAAAGCGATGCGGGTTCTCCTCCTTCGCTGGTGACATTCCATTGGATCGAATGCAGACCGGGACATTCCACTTCAGGGCCCAGAGACATTTGCACAAAGGCACACGAGTCCCCCGCAAGAACGAGGTCGGCCTCGGGCTCCATGATGATGTTGAAGCTCGCCGAGGCATTCACTGCGGGAAGGCAAGCATTTGAGAGTTGCGCGTAGACCGAATGCGTCGCCAACGCATCCAAACAGGTCACAGACTCTCCGAAGCTCCATGTGAATTCAGTGGCGGTGGAGTCCGTGACGGCACCGTTGAAAGCCGGACTTCCATCGATTTGGATGTCCCAACTCGAACCCAGGGGGTAGCCATCCAGGTTGGACCACTCAAACGCGACCTCGCTTCCAGAACACGTCCATTCGGGCACATCCAATTCAATCGGTTCGGGTGGGGTGCCCAAGAACACTTCAATGGATTCCTCATTCACGCAGGTTCCCAAAGTGGCGCTGACTTGCACATCGTATTGCCCCAAGGAGGCGTAATCGTGTTGAAAGGCTGTGGCAAACGGCAATGCGGAGTCCATGCTGCCATCTCCCCAATCGACGTCGTAGGTGATGGCCACGCTGTTGGAAGGGGAGGTGTTGTAAAACGACAACAACGTCGAGCCTCCGCATTGGATCCAACTTCCTTGAAGGTCCAGCATGGGTTCCGTGATGGGGATCAACGTGATGGTGCTGCTGCATACCGAGCCGTCATTCAGCACCAATTCCACCAAGAAGGTCGTTGTGACGTCCACCTGAACCGATGGATTTGGCACATCAGGAGACGGATCAAACGCCACAGAATCTCCCTCCAAGACAGACCACGACACCGAGGCGAACTCCTGAGACAGGTTGTACGGGATGGTTGGGTTTCCGCCCAAAACGACATGGTCTCCTTTGCACACTTCTTGCGGCGAAATTCCAGCATCGATGACGCAGCCAAGGCCGCCGCCGGTTTGGGCGTGCATGGCTTGCACCCCTGCCCATGTCAAAAGAAGGGACAAAGAGAGGCGCCAAGCGCAGAGAATTTCGCTTCTCCCAAGACGGTTGGTCGGAATAAACGCAAGCATGACAATTCGTTATCGTTGATTCGTCGAAAATAACGCAGCCCGCGGTAATTTCGCCCCAACGAATCACATCGAACGAAATCCAGACCCAAAACCAATCTCATGAAACAAGCGCTCCTTCAATCCCTCCAAGCGTCGTTTTGCGTGGCCTTGACCCTTCTGTCCATTCAATCTGCCCAAGCACAGTGCGACGAACTCTTCATGTCCGAATACATCGAAGGCTGGAGCAACAACAAAGCCATTGAGATTTACAACCCCACCGACGCGGCGGTGGACTTGAGCGATTACCGCCTCGAGCGCTACTCCAACGGAGCCACTGCGGCACAAGACAACCAGAAAGTGGATTTGTCAGGCACGCTTGCGGCCAACAGCGTGGTGGTCGTTGTGTTGGACAAGCAAGATCCCGATGGGGTGGACTTCGAAGCGCCCGTGTGGGATGAGCTTGCAGAGGCCGCCGATTTGTGGGTTTGCCCTGTGTACGAGGAGAACAACGCGATGTACTTCAATGGCAACGACGCCATGGTGTTGCGCAAAATCTCGACAAACACGCCCATCGACATCTTCGGCAAGATTGGCGAAGATCCCGGAACCACGGGCTGGGCAGAAATGACCCAGAATCACACGTTGATTCGCAAGCCCAGCGTGACCGGCGGTGACACCGATGCCTTGAACGATTACCTCGTCGTCGACGAGTGGGACGGCACCTTGTGGTCCAACGATTCGTTGAACTACACGTTGGACGCGGTGTTTCTGAACCTCGGCTCTCACACCTGTGAGTGCGGCACGACGGACGTCCAAGAGCAACCCGCGTCCATGGACGTGAAGGTGTTCCCCAACCCGGCCTCTGGCGACGTGGTTTGGGTGAGTGCAGCTTCAGCCATCCGTGAAGTGGTTCTGCACAACCTCGCAGGCCAGCAAGTGGGCCGTCAGGCCGTGAATGGCTTGGGCGTGGCAGAAGTCCGCTTGGACAACGTGACTGCCGGCCTCTACTTGATGGAGGTGGTGCTTGAAAACGGGGCTCGCGCGACCCGTCGCGTGGTTCGCAAGTGAGGAATCACATGTTTGCATTGAAGCCTTTGAGGGCTGTTGCGCTGGTGCTTTGGGCATGCGTAACGACAGCCGCTGCGCAGCTATGCACCATCAACGGGGTCATTGAAGATGCCCTGACGGGAGAGCCTCTGATCGGAGCCTACGTCAAATCCGGGAATGCCGTGGTCGCCACGGACTTCGATGGGGTGTTTGCCATGCCTGTGCCCAAAGGGGTAGCCACGTTGGAAGTGTCCTACATCGGATACGCCAGCCAAGTCCGTCAGGTGGAGTGCGAAGGCGCTTCCACTTCGGTGCGATTTCGGATGGAGACGCTCATCATGGAGGAGGCCGTGGTCTCCGCGGATGTGGTGATTTCTCGGAAGACTCCCGTGGCGTTCACCAACGTCTTGCCTGCCCAAATCCAGGAGGAATTGGCCGGTCGTGATCTGCCCCTCGTGTTGAACACCACGCCAGGGGTGTACGCCACGCAGCAGGGTGGAGGTGACGGAGATGCCCGTGTCACGATTCGCGGGTTTGACCAAACGAACCTCGCGGTCATGGTGGACGGGGTCCCCATGAATGACATGGAGAACGGTTGGGTGTACTGGAGCAACTGGGCCGGATTGGACCTCGTCGTTCGGACCACGCAGGTGCAGCGCGGCCTTGGGGCCAGCAAGCTCGCCATCCCTTCTGTGGGTGGAACCATCAACATTTTGACGGGTGGCGACGAGTCGGCCAACGGGTCCATCAACTACCAGGCTGAGATGGGGTCGTACGGCTACTACAGAAACAGCCTGAGCGGCGTGTTTGGCAACCAGGACAAAGGGTTTCTGCACTTCGTCGGATCCTACAAATCCAACCAAGGCTTCGCGGACGGATTGGAATCGGAAGCCTACGCCTACTACCTCAAGGGGAGAAAAACCGTGGGCAACCACAACTTGAGCTTCACGACGTTTGGCGCTCCGCAGCGTCACGGCCAGCGTTCTTATCAAATGCAGTTGTACGAATACGACACCGACTTGGCCCAACGCTTGATTTCCGATGAGGGGCAAGCCAGCGTGGACGAGTACAATGAGGTGGTGGATGGATTGTCTGAAACGTCCATCGTCAACCGCGGACGCAGCTTCAACGAGTTCATGGTGAACTACCAGGAGGTGTTCTACAACTACAACGAAGAGACTGGGCAGGTGGACACGACGTTTGGGGACATGCGACGCTACAACCCCCGTCAAAACCAATACTTCAAGCCCATCGTCACGGTTCGTGATGTGTGGAGCTTGTCGGACAAGTCGACGTTGACGACGACGGCCTATGCGAGCTTTGGCAGCGGCGGGGGC
>NYSX01000014.1 GCA_002683345.1 Flavobacteriales bacterium | reverse complement strand
GAGGCCTTGGCCAGCACGCCAGGGCAACGCTTGGCCGACGGCACCTTGGACTTGCAAGGCACGTGGGATGCGCACCAGTTGTTTGAATTTGGGCCCAACGGACTCAACGTGGATGAAAACGGCGAACGCAAAGGCTCCAACTTCATTCGCATTGCCCACAACGACCATCGTTGGTTTGGGGCTTTGTCCAACTTCAACTCGGCGTTGACGGACCAGTTGACTTTCAGCGCGGGCATCGATGCACGCCACTACACGGGCAGCCATTATCGGACGCTGGGGGACATGTTTGGGGCCGATTACTACGACGCGCCGGACGACCGCCGGGACCAAAACTCGGACTTCGACACTCCTTTGCGGACGGGCGACAAGTACTACTACTACGACGACGGCCAGGTGGCTTGGGGCGGTTCGTACTTCCAGTTTGAACTGGACAAGTACAACTACTCGGCCTTCATCAACGTGTCTGGCGCCCAGAGCTGGTACCGCGCCATTGACTACTTCCGACCCAACGTGGTGACCCTCAATGACACCACGTACGAAGTGCGCTCCACGGACGAGTATCGCGTTTTGGGTGACACGGAATGGCTGATGGACACGACGTTCTTGACGGCGGACCATCCAGGCCTGTCCACCTACACCACCGACTGGGTGCGGTTGAACAGCGCGACCATCAAGGCGGGAGGCAACTACAACATCAACGAGTGGGTGAATGCCTACACCAACGTGGGGTACTTGAACCGCGCACCGTTGTTCAACTCGGTGTTTGACATCAACAACAACGTCATCGAGGGGTACGAAAACCAATACGTGAAGGCCGTGGAAGTGGGGGTCAAATACGCCCGTGGCAAGTTTGCCTCCAACATCAATGCGTACCGCACAGGGTGGGAGAACAAGCCCGTGAACCGCTTCTACGGCGTCTCAGGGTTGTGGAAAGACGAGAATTTGTCGGTCTATGCGGACACGTCCACCGTGGCCGGCCGTGAGGCCATGATTGAACTTGCGGAAAGCAACGCAAGCGCTGAGGAGTGGGGAGAGGTGGCGTTGTCAGTCATCGACGATGTGGACCGAAACCTGGGCTACAACTTGCTGAACGCGGATGCGGTGCACTCTGGGGTGGAGTGGGATTTCTCGTACGACCCCGCGAGCAAGTTCAACATCCAAGGGGTGGTCTCCGCCGGAAACTGGCGTTGGACCAGCAACGAAAGCGTAGACCTGATCAACCGCACCACCAATGCGTTCATCACGCGTTTGGACGACGGCGCCATTGCCGACACTTTGGTGAATTTGGATGGGGTCAAGGTGGGGGATGCGGCGCAACGTCAAATCTCCTTGGCCGCCCGGTATTCGCCCAAGCGAGGCACCTACTTCTCCATTCGAAACACCTATTTCTGGCAACACTACGCCAATTTCTCTCCAGGGGATGTGATCACCGAGGGAGAGCCCAAGGACGTGTGGGTGACGCCGGCTTACTCGCTGTTGAATTTCAATGCGGGGACGTCGTTTGACGTGTCCGACAACGCCCGCCTTCGTGTGCGATTGAGCGTGACCAACGCCCTCGATGTGCTCTACGTGTCGGACGCGACCAACAACTCTCAATACGCAGCCAACGGCTACGGGTTGGAAGGAGGAAGTGGTCGTGCCGAAGTGTTTGTCGGCCCCCCGCGCATGGTGCGTTTGAGTGCCGTGCTTGAATTGAAAGGACTCCAGAACAGAACTCCCAAGGAATGAATTTGAAACTGACATTGGCCTTGACAGCCGCCTTGGTGTCGACCACATTGGTCGCCCAGGAGAACATTCTCGACATGCGCGAGAATTACAACATTGGACAAACCGTGACGGTCACCGGGGTGGTGACAAGCGATGACAACCTCGGTTCTGTGCGCTACCTCCAGGACGCCACCGCGGGCATCGCCTTGTATCCCGGCCAAGATTGGTCCGCATGGGAAGCCACACCACAGATCGGCGACAGCCTTTCCGTGACCGGAGAAATCACCGAGTACAATGGGTTGCTCGAAGTGGGACCCAACCTGACGGACGTGACGTTTTTTGGGCAAGGCACCGTGCCGACCCCGCTGGAGATCACCCCTTCCCAAATGGGGGAAAACCTCGAAGGTCAGCTCGTGCGTATCAATGGGGTAACGTTCCCCCTTGCCGGCACCTTCATCACTGGAAACAACACCTACGATTTCACCTCAGCAGGAGAGTCCGGGGTGATCTACGTGCGCACCAGCAACAGCTTGGTGGGCCAGGAACTCACGGGATGTGAAGTGGACATGCTCGGCATCGTGTCGCAGTTCTCGTTTGACGGGTTCGGCGGATACCAACTGCTTCCACGCGGGCCGGTGGACCTGATTCCCGCTTCGGCGTTGTGCTACACCTCTCCCGTGTCCCAAACCAATTTGGCCACGACGAGCTTCACCTTGTCTTGGACCACGGATTTGGCGTGCGATGGCACGGTGGAATACGGGTTGACAGAAGACCTTGGATTGACGGCTTCTGCAATCACAGGCAACACGCCAAGTCACATCGTGAATTTGGAGGGCTTGGAGCCCGGCACCATCTACTACGCCCGGGCGGTGTCCACGTTGGAGGATGGCTCTTCCGCGGTGTCCACCATTCGTCCTTACGCCACAGTGTCGGAAAGCTCAGGAGACATTCACGTCTACTTCAACGGCCCGGTGGACCACAGTGTGGCCACGGAGGAGTTGGCCCTGTCCCTCGGCACCGACATGAACGACACGGTGGCTGCATGGATCATGAGTGCACAGCACACGTTGGACGTGGCGGCCTACAACCTGAACGACCAAACCGTGGAAGATGCTGTGAATGCTGCCGCCGCCAATGGCGTGCAGATTCGTTGGATTTACGAGGGCCAGAATGCCAACATCGGACTCGGCAGCCTCGACGCTTCTGTGGTCACGCATCCCCGCACCGATGGGGAAGGCAGCGGCATGCACAACAAGTTCATCATTGGCGACGCGGATTTCGCCGAGTCTGCGTTTGTGTTGACGGGTTCCACGAACCTCACCACGGGTCAGCTCGTGAGCGACTTGAACAACGTGATTGTGCTCGAAGACCAAAGCTTGGCCCGCGCCTACGAATTGGAATTTGAAGAAATGTGGGGTGCTGAAGGCATGACGCCCGACGCGGCCAACGCCAAGTTCGGAGCCGACAAATCCTGGAACACGCCGGTGGACTTCCTCGTGGGAGGCAGCCCCGTGGAGCTGTACTTCTCGCCCACGGACGGCACCAATGCGGCCATCCTTTCTGAAATCGAAGCCGCCAACGCGAATTTTGAATTCGCACTGTTGACGTTGACACGAGACGATTTGGGCGATGCCATTGTGGAGCTCAACCAAAGCTTCTTTGTCAGCCCTATCGGGGTCATCGAGCAGGTCAACACCACGGGCAGCGAGTTTGACAACTTGATCAGCAACGGCGTGCAAGCTTACGCCCACGACGTGAGCGGCGACTGCCACCACAAGTACGCCATTGTCGACCACAGCGATGTGGGGTCAGATCCGCTTGTCATCACAGGTTCGCACAACTGGTCTTCCAGTGCGGAAAACGTGAACGACGAGAACACGGTGATTGTGCACGATGCACGTGTGGCCAACTTGTACCACCAAGAATTCCGCGGTATCCTCACCGCCTTGAATGGTGGAGGCGATGCGGTGCAGGACCTTGGCGTGCGTCACTGGACGCTCGTGCCCAACCCTGCGCGCGAACAAGCGTGGGTGCAAGGCGTGAACGGCACAGATGCGGTGACCGTGCTCGACGCGGGTGGCCGTCAGGTTCAACTCGACGTGTGGCGTCAAGGGAATGTGGCCCAGCTTGAATTGGGCGCCTTGTCTCCCGGCATGTACCACGTGGTGGTGACGGCTGCGAACGGGGTGGTGACCACCACACGTCTCGCGGTGCAGTAATCCGTTTCGACACCCAACGGATTGAATCCCTGGGCGATGTGGTGTATTTTCATCACATGGTCCAGGGATTGTTGCAACATTGGGATTCGTATTCGGTCGACCAACACGACACGTGGCGAAGGCTCTATGAGCGCCAAATCGCCAACTTGGAGGGGAAGGCATCACCCTTGTATTTGGACAGCCTCGAGGCCATGAAATTGGCCCTGACTTGCAATGAGGTTCCCCGGATTTCTGCCATGGAGGCGCTGCTTCAATCGACCACGGGTTGGTCCCTCACCGTGGTGCCCGGCTTGATACCCGTGGAAGACTTTTTCAAGCTTCTCGCCCAAAAGCGGTTCTGCACATCCACGTGGGTGAGGCGTCTGGACCAGCTCGACTACATCGAAGAGCCAGACATGTTTCACGACACCTTTGGCCACATCCCGCCGCTGATGAATGCCGATTTTGCGGCGTTCATGCAGCGCTTTGGGGAGGTGGGGTCGGCCCTTGTGGAGGCCGGCGAAGCGGAGGCGGTATTGGGCTTGCAGCGGTTGTACTGGTATTTTGTGGAGTTTGGGTTTGTGCGCGGCGCGGATGGCGACCCCGAACTGCTGGGGGCTGGCATCATGAGCAGCTTTGGAGAGGCGAACCATGCGTGGTCTTTGAAGGGCGGGCTTCGACCCTTTGTCCTCGAGGAAGTCATGGACACGCCTTTCCGTACAGACGTCATTCAAACCGAATATTTCCTGGTGGAAGACGTGGTGGAATTGAGGCGTGATTTGGACCGGTGGTTTGCCACCTTCAACCTTTCGGAGCGTGCCTAAGCTTTGGATGGCAACCCTTGCATGGGTGTTGTGCCTTTGCGCCGTCGCCCAGTGTGATGGGACCCGGTACCGCTACCGCATGTTCAGCGAGGTTGAGGTGACCTATGGCGTGATTTACGGGTCCAATGTGGGGTCCTCCGGATCCAACGAAGAGCTCGACATGGACGTGTACCTGCCCGCAGGAGACGACGTGTCGGACCGGCCGGTGGTGATTTTGGCCCATGGCGGGTTCTTTCTTGCGGGAAGCAACGACGGGGTCGATGTGGTTCCGCTGTGTGAGGACTTGGCCCGAATGGGGTACGTCGCGGCGTCGATCAGCTACCGCCTTGGAATCGACAACGTGTTTGATTTGGAGACGTCGCTTCAAGAGTCGGTGCTTCGCGGGGTGCACGACGCCAAAGCGGCTGTGCGCTACTTCAGAAAGACCCACGCAGAGCAAGGCAACCCCTGGGGAATCGACCCCGATCGTATTGTGCTCGGCGGTTCCTCCGCGGGTGCGTTCATCGCCTTGCATGCGGCCTACATCGACGACTTGGCTGAAGTGCCAGACATCATTGATTTGACCCAGCCAGGCCTTGGAGGTGGATTGGAGGGGTTCAGCGGCAACGCGGGGTATCCCTCGGACGTGCTGTCTATCATCAACATTTCCGGAGCCATTGGGGATGCGGACTGGATCGCAGAAGGAGACGTGCCTGTGGTGAGCACGCATGGCACCGCCGACGGCACGGTGCCCTACGGCACGGGTGACATTTCGTTGCTCGGCATCAATGTGACCCAAGTGGACGGAAGTTGGCCGGTGCACATTCGGGCCGAGGAGGTGGGGCTCGATCATCGGTTCATCACGTTTGAGGGCGCGGGACACGTGCCACACATGACAAGCGACACGTATTACGACTTGACGCGGGCGGCGGTCATGGGATTCACCAGCCGTCAAGTGTGCCCGATGTATCCCGTGGTGCCGCAGTATTACGACGTCGACGACCCTCCGACGGTGGGATGTGCTGGGGACTTCGACTTGGACGGAAGCGTCACTGTGGCGGACATGCTTCAGTTGCTGTCCGAGTTTGAATGTGCACAGTCGTGTGCCTCAGACCTCAATGGGGATGGGGTGGTTTCGGTGGCGGACTTGTTGGCGCTCCTCGGATTGTTTGGAACTCCTTGCGTGTAAGGAGAGCCCTTCGCCCGGGCTTGATGTATCCTTGTTTTCATGCAGTTGACCACCTTGGATTGGATTTTCATTGGGGCCTATTTCGCGCTGGCCTTGGGGGTTGGCCTTTGGGCCAGCAAGCAGGCCAAAACCGATTCCGCCGGCTACTTCCTCGCGGGCCGAAACATGCCCTGGTGGCTTTTGGGCATCAGCATGGTGGCCACGACGTTCAGCACAGACACCCCCAACTTGGTGACGGACTTGGTGCGTCAACAAGGGGTTGCAGGCAACTGGGCGTGGTGGGCGTTTTTGCTCACAGGCATGGTGACGGTGTTTGTCTATGCGCGGTTGTGGCGTCGGTCCGGCGTCTTGACCGACATCAGCTTCTATGAATTGCGGTACGGCGGCAAGTCCGCGGCGTTTCTACGTGGCTTCCGAGCGCTGTACCTCGGCTTGGTGTTCAACGTCTTGGTCATGGCCACCGTCAGCTTGGCCGCCATCAAACTCGGTGGCATTTTGCTCGGTTGGCCTGGCTGGTTGACGTTGTTGGTCACCTGCAGCATCACGTTGGTGTACAGTGTGATGGGCGGGCTTCGCGCGGTCATCCTCACGGATTTCGTTCAGTTCATTCTGGCCATGATCGGGTCGGTGTGGGCGGCGTGGTGGATCCTCGACCTGCCCGAGATTGGCGGATTGGATGGCCTGCTCACGCATCCCGCTGTCGTGCCCCAGCTTTCCTTGCTTCCCGATTTGTCCGATGCCAATGCCTGGATCCCCATGTTGCTGATTCCTCTAGCGGTGCAATGGTGGTCGAGCTACTATCCGGGCGCCGAGCCCGGCGGGGGTGGCTACATCGCCCAGCGCATGTTCTCTGCCAAGGATGAGGGGCATGCGGTTGGCGCGACGTTGTTGTTCAATGTGGCGCACTATGCGCTGCGGCCTTGGCCGTGGATTTTGGTGGCCCTCGCGTCGTTGGTGATGTTCCCCGATTTGGATGCGCTGCGAGAGGCCTTTCCCCACGTGACGGAGGACAAAATCGGTCACGACCTGGCCTATCCGGCCATGCTTTCCCTGCTGCCTTCTGGGTTGTTGGGGTTGGTCGCGGCCTCGCTGTTGGCGGCCTTCATGAGCACCATGAGCACCCAACTCAACTTGGGTGCGAGTTACCTCGTTCACGATTTCTACGGACGGTTCATCAAGCCTGAAGCCTCCGAGCGCGAGCGGGTGGTGGCCGGGCAGGTCTCAACAGGGGTGTCGCTGGTCTTGGGTGCAGGCCTGGGTCTGACGTTGACGGATGCCGGACAAGCCTTCAACTTGTTGCTGTTGTTGGGGGCGGGAACCGGAGGATTGTTCTTGCTGCGTTGGTTTTGGTGGCGCATTTCGGCGGCCACGGAAATTGCGGCCATGGTCATCTCCTTGGCCGTGGCGGCATATTTCACGTGGGTCCACGACGCCTTGGCGGCATCTCCTGCAGCCTTGGTGCCCGAGTTGTTGGCCTGGCAGAAATTGGTGTGGGGAACGGCCATCACCACCTTCGGATGGCTGGCCAGTGCCTGGCTCTTGCCCCCCGAAAAACGAGAAGTGCTCGAAGCGTTTGTCGAGCAAACCGGGGTCTCTGGCGCCGGATGGCGCGGTTTCGGCTCCGCAACCAAGGGGTCGTCGGTGGGCCGAGGCTTGGCACAGGCCTTTCTCGGTTGCGTGGCGGTGTACGGGGCTCTGATGGCCACCGGATCGTTCCTGTACGGCCACGGCCTTCGAGCGGGCATGCTCGCAGCGCTCGCGTTGGCCGCTGCAGGTGGCGTGCTCCTACTTCACCGCAAGGATTGACATGACCGTAGCCGCGCCAGCCTTTGTGTCTTTTGCGCCCGGCCGGGTTTGCCTGTTTGGCGAGCACCAAGATTACCTCGGTCTTCCAGTCATCGCTGCGGCCATTCCGTTGGGATGCCGCATGGTGGTGGAGCCTGGGACCGATGGGGTTTGGACGGTGTGCACGCCACAATTGGATTTCACGTGGTCCTGTGCCTCAGGCGACGCGATTCGTTTGACGCCGGAGTCTCAGCCGGATGCATGTGCCTTTTTGCGTGCAGGACTTCAGGAAGCGTTGGAGGCGGGATGGAATGTGGAGGGAGGAGGTACGGTCATGTGTGCGGTGGATTTGCCTTTGCAAGCTGGGGTCAGCAGTTCCTCGGCCATGGTTGTGGCGTGGATGCAGGCGTTGGCGCGCGTGGCGGATGTGGCCTTGACCCCCCACGAACTCGCGCGGTGGGCCCACAAGGTGGAAGTCGCACATTTTGGAGAGCCTGGCGGGCACATGGACCACGTGGCGAGTGCATTGGGCGGAATTCACCGCATTCATCCCGATTGGCGGGTGGAGCCTTTGGACGTGCCCAGCGAAGGGGCGTGGATTGTGGTGGACTCGGGAGAGCCCAAAGACACCCGCGGGCACCTGCAACGCTGCAAGGTCAAGCGTTTGGCCTTGCTGGAGACCCACGGCGGCAGGTGGGCGGACCCCCATGCTTTGGATGGGTTCAGCGACTGGCCTGCCGAGGATCAAGCACTCTGGCAAGCCACGTGGCACAACATGCAACTCGAGGCGCGTGCGGCCGCGCGTTGGGAGGGGGCGGACCAACTGGCAGCCTGGATGTCGGCACATCACGCAGCCTTGCGCGACGGCTTGGGATTGAGCACGCCTCGCCTGGAATCTTTGGGCGATGCCGCCATGGAAGCGGGCGCTTGGGGATGGAAGGTTGTGGGGTCTGGAGGCGGAGGATGTGCCCTGGTATGGTGTCCGGAACACGCCGCGCAAAACGTGCACCAAGCGCTTCGGAATGCAGGTGCCCGCGCGTCGTGGACGTTGCCCGTCGCCCAAGGCGCCCATTGCACCTCTTGGAGCCGCCCCAAACATCCTGCCGTGGTGTTGGCCGCAGGCCGCTCCAGCCGCATGAAACAGGGAGCGGAATTGAAGGAGGACCACTGGAGTGAAGAGGAACGCGCAGCCCTGGCCCAACGGCCCAAGGCGATGTTGCCGGTGGAGGCTTCCGGCCGGCCTTTTTTGGCCCTTTTGCTCGAACGGCTTCTGCGCGAAGGGGTGGACCACGTGTGCGTGGTGCGGTCTTGCGAAGACCAAGACATGCCCACGGAGCTCGAGCCATGGATCCCCCAAGGCCTGACCGTGGACTTTGTGCATCAGACCCTTCCCCAGAGCGCCAACAAGCCTCTGGGTACGGCAGATGCAGTGCAGCGTGGCCTCGAAGCCCATCCGGAATGGCAGGGGCTCTCAGTGGCGGTGTTCAACGGAGACAACCTCCCGCCCGAGGGGGCCGTGTCGTTGTTGCATCAAACGCCACAGGGCGTGGTGGCTTTTGCGCGGAGCGCTTTGGGGTTGCCCGAGGGCCGCGAGCGCGCCTTCGCGGTGTTCGAAGGCACACCACAAACAGGCGTGGTCCGACTCATCGAAAAGCCCAGTGAAGAGGAGGTGCATCGCGTGGCCGATGAGGAGGGAGAGGTGTGGGTGAGCATGAATGTGTTCCGACTGCGGTACGAAGCCTTTTTGGAAGGATGCCGCCGTGCCCCCTTGCATCCGGAGCGAAGGGAACGGGAGCTGCCGCACGCTGCCATGTTGGCGGCAGAACGGGAGGGCAAACCCCTGGAATGGTTGTCCTTTCGGGGCGCATTTTTGGACATGACCCATCCCAGAGACTGGCGACACATTCGTCAAATGATGTGTGGTGTAAAGCGTGATGTAAAACGACTTTGAAAATTGTAAATCAATGGTTTCTGTAGAAATTTGTGCAAGCACCATTCGGGATGTTGCCGTGGCGATGGAGGCCGGTGCGCATCGGGTGGAGTTGTGTTCGGTTTGGTCTGTGGGCGGCATCACCCCCAACGTGGTGGTGGTGGAGGCCGCTGCGGCCATGGGCATGCCTGTGCGGGCGTTGATCCGTCCCCGAGAGGGCAGCTTCGTGCACAGTGCTTCAGAGCGTTCTTGGGCCGTGGAAGAGGCCAAGGTGATGATGGATTGCGGGGCGGAACGCGCTGTGGTCGGGGCGCTGGATGAGGAGGGTGGCCTCGATCAAGCGTATCTCGAGGCGATGGTGAATGCGGTGGGGGCCGAGGCGCTGGTGTGGCACCGCGCGATTGATGCGAGTCTTCAGGTCCAGGAGGATGTGGCTGTCCTCAGGGAGTTTGGGGTCGAAGAAGTGTTGTCCAGTGGGGGCGCCCTGCGCGCTGTGGATGGCGTGGCCCAACTCCAAGGCATGATGGCCTCGGGATTGCGGGTCATCGCAGGGGGAGGCGTTCGTCCACAAGACGTCGCGACGTTGGCAGAAGCCGGCGTGGATGCCGTGCACGCGTCCTGCAGAAAGCCTTCACAAGGTGGGGGTTCCAAGCTGTTTGACACCACCGTGAATTTGGTGGATTACGACTTGGTTTGTGATTTGGTGGGCTCTGTAAGTGACTTGTAAAGTTTGTGTTATGAATTTTGGAGTAAAGTTCTTATTTGGGTTTATGTTGTGGGGGGTGATTGCGGGATGCGAGATGCCCGACACCCATCCCTTGCCTGCTGGAAAATTGACGGGCCTCGTGCCCTTGCCGCAGGTCGNGGAGCCTCTCGAAGGCGAGGNCAAGGGCCGTGGATTTCGGTGTNAGGGAGCCCTGACTTTGATGTGGCCTGAGGGGTGGNACATGTCGGCCATGACNNCGTGGCTGGAGGAGGCACAACTCTCTTGGGAGAGGACGTCCGAGGAACGNGNGGCGGATTGGATNTGGCGCNCCACGGANNANGANCTGGGGCANGAGGGCTACACGCTGACCGTGAAACGNGATCAAGTGACGATGACGGCCGGGGATGCGGAAGCGGCNTTTCGCGCNTGGACGACGCTGCGACAATTGTTGCCCGAGACGTGTGAGCAGGGATGTGCCCCGGGGTTCACACTTCCTGCCATGCACATCGAGGACCAAGCGTACTTGCGTCATCGAGGATTGCTTTTGGACTGCTGCAGGCATTTCATGGAACCTGAATTTGTCAAGGAGGTCATTGAGGTGTTGGCCTTGCAAAAAATGAATGTGCTGCATTGGCATCTGACCGAAGACCAAGGATGGCGGTTGCCCGTGGAGACCTACCCCAAACTGACCGAAGTCGGCGCCTACCGCACGGAGGCCGATGGCGAGGTGACGGGGGGTGCATACACGCGAGAGGACATTGAAGACATCGTGGCCTTTGCTTCGGCGCGGCACGTGGAGGTCATCCCGGAAATCGAAATGCCCGGCCATTGTCGCGCGGCGCTGGCGGCGTATCCCTGGCTTGGCTGCTCGGGAGACACCCTTCCTGTGCCCTCGAATTGGGGGGTCTTCAAGGACGTGTACTGCGCGGGCAACGATTCAACCATGGCCTTCATGAAGGCCGTCTTGGACGAGGTGTGCACGATGTTTCCCTCGGAGGTGATTCACATCGGAGGCGACGAGGTGCCCAAAGTCCGCTGGGCCAAGTGTCCCAAGTGCCAAGCCAAAATGCGGCGCTTGGGCTTGAAGGATGAGGCGGAGCTTCAAACTGCCTTCATCAATGAAATGGGGGCACACGTCGCCAAGCGAGGCAAGCGCATCATGGGGTGGGATGAAATCTTGGAAGGCGGATTGCCCGAGGGGGCGGTGGTGCAGAGTTGGCGTGGGATGGAAGGGGCCATTGAGGCCACACATCTGGGGACGGATGCGGTGGTGTCGCCCACGAGCCACTGCTACTTGGATTACCCGTTGCGTTCCACCGACTTGGCGGAGGTTTATTCCTTTGTCCCGGTTCCTGAAGCAGCCAAGGGTCATCCAGGCCAAATCATCGGCGGCGAATGCAACATGTGGACCGAGCGCGCACCGCAAGAGGCTGTGATGAGGAAGGTGCTTCCACGTGCGACAGGGCTGGCCGAGGTCCTTTGGTCTGGGCCCGCAGCCACCGAAGCAGAGGGCGCGTACGAGGGCTTCTTGGATCGGCTGGACGTGCTTGGGTTGCGGTGGGCGTTCATGGATGTGCAGCCGGGATTGGAGGGCGTGCCTGTGGACATGGAGGTGCGGCCCGGACGTCGGGGCGAAATCGAAGTCACGGTAAACGCGGCCTTGCGCAATGTGGGGGGGCGTGTCCGGTTCGCGTCGTCCTTGGGCGCGGAAGGATCTGCGGTCAACGTGGGGGAGCCCCTGACCATCGAAGGCACGGGAACGGTGCAGGTGGACGTGGTCGTCCGCGGTCGGTCCACCGGGGTGACGGAATCGTTTCCCGTGGCGGGACACGCTGCCGCCCATCAGCCCCTTGAATTGGGGTACGAGCCGAGCCAGTACTACACCGGCGGCGGACCGCAGGCTTTGGCCGACGGGCGGCGCGGTTCGGAGGACTTCCGTGACGGCGCGTGGCAGGCCGTACAGGGCGAGGACATGGTGTGCACCGTGGATTTGGGAGAGCCCCTTGACATCGCGGCGTTGGAGACCCAGTTCTACCTCTACCAGGATGCGTGGATTTTCTTGCCGCGCGCGGTGACGTGGTCGGTGTCGATGGACGGTCAACGGTTTGTCGATTTGCCGGCGCAGGCGCCTTGGGGAGATGCCCAGAGGCCAGACGCCCGCCAAACCGTCGTGCCCGTGCGGCTCGAGGGTCTCGACATCGAAGCGCGTTACGTGCGCATGACGTTGACCAACGCCGGTGCGTGCCCTTCTTGGCACGATGCCGCGACCGAGCCTTCCTGGTTGTTCGTGGACGAGTTGGTGGTGGAAGCCACGCGCTGATTCTGGAGACGACCTGAGATTTCGTATCTTGGTGTGTGTTAGACACTAAGCCTTTGGACATGCCTGCTTCGATGAAAACGACCTTGACTTGGATGATGGCCTTCGCACTTCTCGCGCTGGCTGCGCCCACGTGGGCCCAAACGCCCATTGTCTTGGATCCGCCTGCCGGCACCCTCGACGGGGTGAATGTCATCAACGGTTCCACCGTGATTGTGCAACTGCGTGCACCGGGCAAAGACTACGTGCACTTGCGGGGCGATTTCAACAGCTGGACCTCCAACAACGGCACGTTGATGCGGAAGAGTGTCGACGGCAACCGTCACTGGATTCAAGTCAGTGGCTTGAGTCCAGGTACCTGGTACCGCTACCATTTCATGGTTGAAGGCAACCTGGAGATTGGCGATCCGTACGCCGAGCTCGTGCTCGACCCTTGGAACGACCAGTACATTCCGCAAAGCCACTACCCTGGCATGCCTGCGTTCCCTTCGGCGCACGCGAACTGGCATACGTCCGCGTTCCGCACCGACAACCCTTACTTCTTGTGGACGGATGGCGATTTTCAACGCCCGTCGTCCGACCGTTTGGTCATTTACGAGACCCTGGTTCGGGATTTTGACGAAGCCCAAACCTTCCAAGACCTCATCAACCAACTCGATTACCTCGAGTACATGGGGTTCAACG
>NYSX01000013.1 GCA_002683345.1 Flavobacteriales bacterium | reverse complement strand
AGGTCGCGGTTCTCTTCGATCCACGCCGTCAAGTTGAAGGGTTTGCGTATCGCCATGGCACCCAAGGTACGCTGAACGCAGCCCAAACGGGAAGCCTACCGCCCCACCCGCCGCACGCCACCGGCGGGCACGCTCACGAGCCACACCCCCGTGGCAATCACCACCGCGCAGCACGCCTGCAACCAGCCCATGTCCGCCATGTAATCCGCACCTCCCAGCGTCGCGGCCAGCCACACCATGCCGCCCACGAGCAAGGGCTGGAGGTAGATGTAAATGCTCACCACCGTCGGCTGCACCTTGCCCAAGGCGTAGATGTTCAGCAGGTACACGAGGAAGGTGGTGAAGAGCACCACAAAGCCCACGCTGAGCCAGTCCTGAGTGCTGAAGGTGGACCACTCGATGGCCGCAGCCTGAGAGGCGCCCACCGGAAAGGCCATCAAGCCACCAAACAGGAACACCCACGAAATCACCGTCAAGGGGCGGTACTTTGCCATCAGGGGCTTGACCGCCACGAGGTAGACCCCGTAGCTGGCCGCGTTCATAAGCACCATGAGGTCGCCTTGCCAACTGGCGTGAGACTCGAGCCCGCCCCCTCCGCTGTTCAGCAACAGGGTGATGGCGCCCGCGGCCCCGAGCGCAATGCCCGCGACTTTGCGTGACGTGATGGCCGTGCCCAGCAGTGCTGCACTGATCAACAGCACCAGCACCGGGTTGATGGTCATGATGATGCTTGCATGCACCGGGCTTGTGGCGGCCAAGCCGTTGAAGAACAAGAGTTGATTGACCGTCACCCCCGTCAATCCGCAGAGCCACAACCGGGCCAGGTCGGCCCGCGCGACGCGCTCCCACCGGAACGCATACAACAGCCAAAACAATGGCGTTGCCCCCGCCACGCGCAAGGCGATGAACCCCGACGGGCCGATTTTGTCAGGCATGAGCCCCTTGGCCACGAGGTAGTTGTACGCGTAGATGAGCCCCACGCCCCACAGGGCGAGGTGGGCTTTCCACGGAGACGATGCAGGGGTGTCTCCCACGACAGTTACGAGAGCAAGTCGCGTGCCGCAGCCACCTGGGCCTTGGCCGATCCTGCGGTGACGCCAGCATCCGTGAGGAACACCGGACGCTTCAGGAACGTGTACTCTTCGAGGATGAGCTTGCGGTAATCTTGTTCTGAGAGGGTCTTGTCTGCCAGTCCCATGCTGCGGAATTTCATCGCGCGGCGGCTGAACAGCGCCTCGTAGGAACCGGCGTGCGCCTTCATGGCGTCGAGGTCCTCGGCAGAAATGCCTTCGGCCTTGATGTCGACCACCTCGCACCCGAGCTGTTCTGGTTGGAGGTCGTCAAAAATGCGTTGACACGTTTTGCACGTGGGCAGGGTGAAGGCTTTTTTCATGGTGTTGCGTTGGGGATGCCCATTTAAGCGTCCAGGGCTTCCATCTGTTCAATCAATTGGGCCAAACCGGCACGCCAGTCCTCGTCGTTGTCGATCACCACGTCACACGTGACGCGGCACGGTTCGATGTGGGCCAGGTCCGCTGGACGAACGTGGTGCTTCCATTGATACTCGACCTCTTCAGGCGCGTAGCCACGCACCGTCATGTCGCGGTGCTTGCGTCGCGCCAGTCGGACCTCTGGAGAGGCGTCGATGTAGGCCTTGACGTCCGCGAGCTCGGCCACGGCGGGGTAACACAGCACAAACAGGCCCTCGACCACCAACCATTCTCGCGGCTCAATCACCGCAAGCTCGGATTGCATCAAGCTCTTGTTGTACGTGTAGGTCTCGAACGACACCTGTTCGCCCTTGGCGAGCTTCAGCATGTCGGCATGCAAGGTGGGGTGGTCGATGGCCTCAGGGACGTCGAAGTTGGTCTCGCCATTGGCATCCACGGGCAGGACCTCCTTGGGGCGGTAATAGTCGTCCAAAGACAGCATGGACAGGCGGTCCCCAAAGTGATCCTTCAATCCGTTCAACACGGTGCTCTTTCCCGAACCACTTCCTCCGGTGATGGCCACAATCTTCATGCGCTTGTTGTCTTGGGTTCTGTTTTGAATTCGAGCAACAAGTCCGCCATGGTACGGTCGTTGGCCAGGCGAGGGACCTTGTTTTGGCCCCCCAGCTTGCCCCGCTTCCGCATCGCTTCCGTGAAGGAACCGGACGGCACCGGTGTCACCACGGCAGGACGCAACACGGCCCCTTGAATCAAGTCCTTGTAGTAGGGGTTTCGGGCTTGCAAGGCGACGTCCAGCGTCGCGGCAAAGGCGTCCACATCCTCGGGCATCTCCTCAAAGGCCACCACCCATTCGTGGTACGGGAGGCCTTCCTCAGGCGTGACTTGGGGCGCCACGTGAAACTCGGTCATGACCCCTCCGTGGGCAGCCACAGCTTCTTGTGCCGCGCCCTCCACCTCTTCGGCAATCACGTGCTCTCCAAAGGCCGAGGTGAAATGTTTGATGCGTCCCGTTACGAGCACCCGAGGAGGGTCCAAGGACACAAACTTGACCGTGTCCCCAATGTCATAGCCCCACAACCCAGCGTTGCTGCTCAACACCACAGCATACTGCACCCCCAGTTCCACCTCGCCCACGGTCAAGCGCGGGGGCGCCTCGTCAAAATAGCGGTCCGCGGGAATGAACTCAAAGAAGATGCCATCGTTCACATTCAAAAGCATCCCCTCCACCCCGGGCGCATCTTGGTAGGCCAAGAAGCCTTCAGAGGCCGGGTACAATTCCACACGGGGAATGTCAAACCCCAACAGCTGCCGAAACCGCTCGGTGTACGGCCCAAACGCCACCCCGCCATGCACGAACAACGACAGGTTGGGAAACACTTCCTTCACCGTGGCCTTGCCCGTGTGCACCAGCAAGCGCTCGAAATACATCTGCACCCAAGAAGGAATGCCGCTGACGAGCCGCAGGTCCTCCTCGCAGGTATCTTCCACCACCGCATCCACCTTGGTCTCCCAATCTTCGATGCAGTTGGTCTCCCACGAAGGCAGTCGGTTGGCCTGCAGGTAACCGGGCACATGGTGCGCCACGATGCCACTCAGCCGACCCAAATGAATGCCGCCTGGCGTCTTGGCCAATTCCGGACTGCCCTGCAAGAAAATCATTTTGCCATCCACAAACGATGCATCCCCTGTCCCGGCGATGTGTCCGAGCAATGCGTTGCGGGCGCTCCCGATGTGGTTGGGCATGCTGTCCTTGGTCAAGGGGATGTACTTGGCCCCGGAGGTTGTCCCACTTGTCTTGCAGAAGTACAGGGGCACCCCAGGCCAAACCACATCCTCTTCCCCCTTCACGGCCCGCTCCATGTATCCTCGAAGCCCCTCATAGTCGCGCACCGGCACCCGCGCTTGGAATTCCGCCACGGAAAGTCCGTCTTTCAAATCGTGGTCCCGCCCAAACGCCGTGGCCTTGCCCTTGGCCAACAAGGCGCTCAAAACGTCTCGCTGCGCCGTCACGGGATCGGACACCGAGTTGCGAAGACGACGCATGGCCCAACGGGCCAACGGCAGACTCAATGTGGCCTTCCATCCCATGCGGCGAAAATAGCTTGGAAAGCAACAAGGCACCGCCACGAGGGGCAGTGCCTTGTCCAAGTCGTTGTGTGTCGGTGGACGCCTTACTTGACCGTGAGCTTCTTGGTCGTGCGCAAGCCGTCTGCCTTGAGCGTGTAGGTGTACAAACCGCTGGCCCAACCGCTGAGGTTGAGGTCCCACGTGTGCACGCCTGCACCCAAAGTGCCCATGTCGTTGGTGTTGACCAAGCGACCCATGCCGTCGCGGACCTCCATGGTCACGTTGCGGCTTTGGCCGAGTTCGAAACGAATCGTGGTCACACCCGCTGCGGGGTTGGGCATGTTCTGCTCGAGGCGGATGCCGTGGTTGGCTTCCAAGAGCTCCACTGCTTCGCGCTCGCTGGTGATCAAGCGGACCGAAGGCGTGAAGGTTTGGCTGGTGAACCACACGAAGCTTCCGTCTCCAGCTTGGCTGAAGGTGCCCGTGCTGTTGTCAGAGTCGCTGTTGGCCTGTCCCTGCACCGTCAACTCGGTGGCAGACTCGTATTCGCTCATCACCGCGGCGAAGTAGTAGTTGCCGCCCACACCAATCTCCCAAGTTTCGAGGTCGATGGGGTCGTCAAACTCCAAGTACGTTTCGATTTCTGACGTGCCGTCAGGGTTGCTCCACGCCACGTCGTACACCCAGTACGCCGCTTCGAAGGGGCTGGCGGTGATGCCTGCCGAGCCGTCGAGGGTGTAGAGGCGGGTTTCAAACTCAAGGTCGTCTTCCGCACCGTCAATGGTCAAACCACTGTTGGCTCCAAACTTCACGGCAATGCCGTACGCCACAGAACCTGGGTTGGGGCAAGAGTAGAAAGAGCCTTGACCGGTGGGGTCAAAGAAGCCGTCGATGTCGTCGCTCTCACGTGGGCGCAATTCCGCGTCCAACGCGTTGGTGTCGTCGTGGCCGTAGATGTCGTCGGTGTACAACACGTCCTTCGCCAACACGTTGTTGGTCGGCGTGGCGTCTTCCTGCTCCGCAGTCATGGTGATGCGCAAGCTGTAATCGGCCACCGCAGATGGCTCCCATCCCGTGTACACGTAGAGAGTGTCCTGCGTGTTTGCGGGGCACGTGGGGGCGTTGGCAAACGTGAAGACCGTGTCAATCACTTCTGTGGTGCTGTTCACCACGGTTCCGGCGTCGTCGAGCACTTCAACGAGCACTTCGACGTTGAGCTGGTTGTCCGTACCGACGTTGCGGTACATCACACCTGCCACCATGCCACCGTCGGCACTGGCAATGGCCTGCTCAAGAGGGGTCAATCGGTATTCCCACACACTGAAGACGTCGCCGTTCGTGACTTGGGTAATCTCAAGGTCGTTCACAATGTCGTTGGACGTCACCGTCACGTCGTCAATGCCCCAGTAGTAGTGGCTGTACGCGTTGCCTGTCTCAGGCGCCTGACGGTACGCAAAGCGCAAGTTGACCGAATCCATGTTGGCGGCCACACAGCTCACGTCCAAGCTCACAGGAAGCGGGTTGGCAGAAGCCGTGTTGGCGGACTCAATGAAGGATCCGTGCGCGTCAAACGTCGTCCAAGAAGTCACGCCATCTTCCGTGGTTCCGACCTCGAGGTAGACAGGAGCGTAAGGGTAGCAGCAGTAGCGGAAGTACGACTCCCAGCTCACAATCACAGACGCGTTCTCAGTGAAGTCCATGGTGGGGCTCGTCAAGGAACCGTCGGTGTCCTGGTAGCCGTCCGCAATGGGCGTGTTGTAGAAATCGCAGTCAAAAATCATCCAGCCGTCGTCTGCCGTGGTCGACGCCAAGGCGCCGATGTTGGTGCTGAATTCGCCACCTGGGTGAGCCGTGCCCGTGGCACTGCCGTCAGCGTACATGCCCTGTCCGCCGGGCATGACCCATGCCCAAAGGCTGTCATTCGCGTTGTCTTCCACAGTCCAAGCGCCGTTTCCGTTGGATCCGTCGAATCCATTGGAGAACGATTCCTGGAAGAGGATGGCACCGCCGCCACGCACATTTTCAAGCGCCGTCACGCCTGCTTTGCGGGAGGCATTCGCTTCCTCCACAGTCGCGGGAACGGGCTTCATGGCCTTTTCAAATTGGACGGTTTGCTGGGCAAAAGCAGCCGTCGTGCAGAGCGCAAGCCCTGCCAAGAGAGTCAAATGTTTCATGTTCAGGTGAATCAGTTTTGCGGGGAATTTACAGCCGAAGCCCAGAAGGACCACCATTTCCGACCATCATTTCAACGACGTAAGCGCATGAAAAAAGGGGAGACCGGCGTCTCCCCTTTCCTTGATCGTCCCGAAGGACAGTCTTGTTCTTGGTCTTACTTGACCATCAACTTCTGCGTGGTGCGTGCGCCGTTCACCGTCAAGATGGCGGTGTAAGAGCCTGCGCCAAACGCTGAGGTCTCGATCAAGAAGCTGTTGTAACCGGCTGGCTGGGTGCCGAGGTCACGCTGCTCCACCAACTTGCCCGTGATGTCACGCAACTCGAAGGTGACGTCAGACGTCTGGTCGAGGCGGAATTGGAAACGGGTGTTGTCGTTGGCGGGGTTGGGGAACGCTGGGAACAACTCAAAGCCGCTCATGGTTGCCACTTCCTCCACATTCACCGTGCTAGTGGCTGAAGGATCGAGATTCAAGCGAACCATGGGTACTTCGTTGCTGTAGTACCAGTCGTAAGCGCCACCGCCACCGAATGGACCGTAGACAAACGCCGTTTGGTCGTAGGTGTATTGCGCCTCACCGATTTGAACGTTGGCACCTCCGTAGTGCTCAAACGCAGCACCGATCCAGTCGCCTGCAGACGCTTCGTAAGGCTCTTCCAACGCGAGGGTGTACCACACGATGTCGCCTTCGCCGCTGTTGGTGTAGCCTGTGGCCATGTCAATCTCCGAAGAGCTGATCAACTCACCACCGTACTGTTCGGTCAAGGCGAGGTCGTCCAACATGTCCACGAGGAAAGCGCGGATGGGCGTGCCGTCCTCGGAACCGTCCAAGATGGCCACGTCGATGCCGTAGATGGTCACGTCGTTGACGATGTCGTACAACGGCATGGCGATATAGTCGTCGGTGCCGTCACCTGGGAATGCTGCAGTCACCACACCGTTGTCACGGCCGTACTGGAGATCCGTCACGTCAAAGCTTTGGGTGGCGCTGTTGTTGCCTGGGTTCTCGTCCTCAGCGTCCGCAGAGAGCAAGTAGTTCAGGGTCTGCGTGCCCAAGCCTGTGGGCTGGTAAGAGACCACGAGGGTGTCGTTGGCTGCGTAACCCAACGTGTCGATTGTGTTGGACGCGTAAGCGTTGCCGTTGACGTCCAAGTCCATCATGACGGTGGTTTGGTCTGCGTAGCCCACGTTGTACACCTTGGCACCGGCCTGCAAGTCTGCAGGAATTTGGCTCTGCGCCCATGCACCATACTCGTAGAGGCCAGTCTGGAAGTAGTTGGAGTAGCTCAAGTAGTTGTCGATGCGCGTGTCGTTTTCAGGCGTCTCGTACACCTCCACGTCGTCGATCTCCCAAGAGTAGCCCCAGGTTCCGACCCAACGGAAACGCACCCAAACAGTGCCTTGACCGCCCGCAGCCTCTGTGAGGTCGAACTCGACGATGGAAGGGTTGTCTGTTTGGTAGCCCGTCTCTGAGTCAGGGAACACTTCGTAACGACACTGCACCATTTCTCCGTCGTAGTCCACCATGCCTTCGTTCATCCACTCCGTGGTGTAGGCGTTGGTCAAGGTGGGCCAAGTGGTGCCGTCACGGCTGATTTCCACAAAGCACTTCTCGCTGCCGTCAGAGGCACCGTTGTCCCAGCAGCGGTAGCGCGTCTGGAAAGAGATGCTCACGTAAGGGTAGGCAGAGCAGTCGATGGGATCCACAGTCTGGACCCATGAGTTCTCCACCCAGCTTGCGTCGTAGTTGGCGTCTGCGCCAAACAAATCTGAGTCGATCATCAAAAACCCATTGTCTGAGGTCGTGCTGTTCAACCCTGGCTGAGGCGTTCCGACAGCGTTGCTGCCAGCCCATCCGTTGTAGGGACCGCTGGGACCTTCTGTGCTGCACTCAAAGTTGATGTCGATGTCGGTCCAAGGCTGGGCCTCTTCCATAGAACCGTTGCCGAAGGACCACGTCGCGCAATCGCTGATGTCGTTGGTCCAAATGGTTTCGCGTTCCACGTTCGTTTGAACGTTGGTCACCTTCTGACGAGGTGACATGTCTTCTTTCGCTGCAGCAGAAGGCTGGTTGAATTGAGCCTGTGCGCTGAAGCTGAGGAGGCCGCCAAGGGCCAAAATGTACAGATGCTTCATGTATATAAGGTTTTGGAATGTCGAATTCAGGGCGAAAATAGGTTGTTCTTTAAGAAGTCGCTTTTCTGGTCGGAAGGGTTGCGAACACGCCGATGTTGGGTCAGGCCAAAATTTCTTCGAAAGCCGACATGGGCGGGCAGGAGCACACCAAGTTACGGTCTCCGTACGCATTGTCAACGCGGGCCACAGAACTCCAGAACTTGTTCGCACGAAGGTCGCGCACGGGATACACCGCCTTCTCACGGGAGTAGGGGTGCGTCCACTCTGACGCCGTGGCTTCCTCCACTGTGTGTGGTGCCATCTTCAGAACGTTGTCCTCCATGTCTGCTTCCCCACGCTCAAGGGCCGCGATTTCCTCGCGGATGCTCAACATGGCTTCTGCAAAACGGTCGAGTTCCTCCAGGCTCTCGCTCTCCGTCGGCTCCACCATCAAGGTGCCGGGCACCGGCCACGACACCGTGGGTGCGTGGAAGCCATAGTCGATGAGACGCTTGGCGATGTCCATGACTTCAATGCCCACCGCCTTGAAGGCGCGGCAATCGAGGATCATTTCGTGGGCCACCGTCCCGTTCTTCGCTTGGTACAGCACGTCGTACGCACCTTCCAAACGCGCCTTCAGGTAGTTCGCGTTAAGGATGGCCACCTTGGTGCTTTCAGTCAAGCCAGACTGGCCGAGCATCTTGATGTACGCGTAGGGGATTTGGGCAATCAACGCACTGCCAAACGGCGCCGCACTGATCGCATCAATGGCCGTGTCCGTGCCCACAGGCACCACGTCGTGACCGGGCAGAAACGGCACGAGGTGCGCCGCCACCCCAATGGGTCCCACACCTGGGCCACCACCCCCGTGAGGAATCGCGAAGGTCTTGTGCAGGTTGAGGTGACAGACGTCCGCGCCGATCATGCCTGGGCTGGTCAACCCCACTTGGGCATTCATGTTGGCGCCATCCATGTACACCTGGCCGCCGTGGGCGTGAATCAACTCCGTCACTTCGAGCACGGAGGATTCAAACACCCCGTGTGTGGAGGGGTACGTGATCATGAGGGCACCGAGGTTGGCGCTGTGCGCTTCGGCTTTGGCCCGGAGGTCGTCCACGTCAATGTTGCCGTGCTTGTCGCATCCGACCACCACCACCTTCATGCCCGCCATCACGGCGCTGGCCGGGTTGGTCCCATGAGCGCTGTTGGGGATGAGGCAAATGTTCCGGTGCGACTCCCCACGTGAGGCGTGGTAGGCACGGATGACCATCAATCCGGCAAACTCGCCCTGAGCGCCGCTGTTGGGTTGCAAGGACACGCCCGCAAATCCCGTGATTTCGGCGAGGTCCTGTTCCAGTTCTTGAAGCATGGCCCGGGTGCCACGCGCTTGGTCGGGCGGACAGAACGGGTGCAATTCTGCGAACGCCGCCCACGTGATGGGAATCAATTCCGTGGCCGCGTTGAGCTTCATGGTGCACGACCCCAGTGGGATCATGGCGTGGGTCAGGCTCAGGTCCTTGTTCTCGAGCTTTTTGATGTACCGCATCATCTCGGTTTCCGAACGGTAGCGGTTGAACACCGGGTGGTGCAGGTAGTCCACATCTCGGGCAATCGGCCCAAAGAAGGGTGCATCAAACTCCACACCCTGCACGGGGCTCACCCCAAGGGCGGAGCACAAGGTGGCAAAGTCGTCGGCGTTGGTGCGCTCGTTCAGGGAGACCCCCACGTGTTCGCCGTCGGCGAAATAGCGCAAGTTGACGCGCTTGGATTCGGCCCGGGCACGGAGTGCGTTCATCGCATCTGCCCCACCCGCCACGTGGACTTTCAAGGTGTCGAAGTAGCACTGGTTGACCACGGTCAAACCGTCTGACGCACCGAGTGCAAGTGCCAGAGCGCGGGTGTAGGTGTGCACGCGCTCCGCAATGGTGCGCAAACCCTGCGGGCCGTGGTACACCGCGTACATCGAGGCCATCACGGCGAGCAAGCTCTGCGCCGTGCAAATGTTGGACGTCGCCTTGTCGCGGCGGATGTGTTGCTCGCGGGTTTGGAGGGCCATGCGCAAGGCGGGCTGACCCAAGCGGTCTTTGGAGACGCCGATGATCCGGCCTGGGAAGTGACGCTTGAAGCTTTCACGTGCCGCGAAGAAGGCGGCGTGAGGTCCCCCGTAGCCCATGGGAACCCCAAACCGCTGGGAGCTTCCCACCACCACGTCGGCGCCCATGGCACCGGGGCTTTTCAACACCAACAAGGCCATCAAATCGGCGGCAAATACGGTGCGCACCTCGCGCTCCGCCATGCCTTCCACAAACCCGGTCATGTCTTCCACCTCGCCGTTGGCGTCGGGGTACTGGACCATACATCCAAAGACGTCGTCGGCTTCCACCGCGCCGCGCATCTCTTCGCGGGTCATCACAACCATGTCAATGTCGAGGTGCGCTGCGCGGGTGCGCAGGACGCTGAGCGTTTGGGGGTACACCGCTGCGTCGACCAAGAATCGGTTCTTGCCCGCCTTGACTTGAGGACGGGGTCGCGCTGCAAAGAGCATGGCCATGGCCTCTGCCGCAGCCGTGCCTTCGTCGAGCAAGGACGCGTTGGCCACTTCCATGCCCGTCAGGTCCATGACCATGGTTTGGAAGTTGAGCAAGGCTTCGAGGCGACCCTGGGCGATTTCCGCTTGGTAGGGCGTGTAGGCCGTGTACCACCCTGGGTTTTCAAGGACGTTGCGACGGATCACGCTGGGCACTTCGGTCGGGTAGTAACCCATGCCGATGTAGTTCCGGAAGACGGTGTTTTGGGCAGCGAGGCCGTCGATGTGTTCGAGGTACTCGCTTTCCGTCAAGGCTTTCGACACGCTCAAACGTTCGCGCAACCGGATGGCTCCGGGAACAGTGCGTTCGATGAGGTCGTCGAGGGAGGGTGCGCCGAGGGTGCGGAGCATGGCATTTTGGTCTTCCAGGCGGGGACCCAAATGGCGGGAAACAAAACTTCCAATCTTCATGAGAATCAGAAAAATGTGGCGTGCAACGGTTCCGTAGAAAGCGCAAAAGTACGTCGGGGGTTCTCCCCCCCTACCCCAAAGCATCAACATCCCGTCCACCAACCCCTCATCTGCGGTCACGGGAGGCGAACTTTGCCCCATGCGGTTGCTCTCCTTCACGCACATCTGGATTGCCCTTGGCGCGTTTGTGACCACGACCTTCAGTTGGTTGTGGTGCGTGGATGGCTCCCCCATGGAGCGCGGGGGCATGTGGGTGGCCGTTTGGGTGGGTTTGTCCACCGGACTGGGCTACACTGTGCAGCGGGCGATCAAGCACACCCGGCATCCACACAACATGCCGAGCCTGAGGCGTGCCTTTTGGGACCGATGGAAGTGGGGAATGGTCGCATGCTGGACCGGGGCGTGGGTGGCCTTCAACGTCGCTTGCGTTGAGGAGCTTCGATGGGAGGAACCCGGACGACTGGCGGTCGTGGCCTTGGTGGGCCTCGCCTCGGTGGCCTATGCGCTGATGCCCGGCATGGGCGGAGGGTTGCGCAAGGTCACGTGGCTCAAAATTCCACTCATCGCCATCGTTTGGGCCACCGCCACGACCCACCATCCCGTCCTGGGCATCGATCCCGTGCTGTGGGTGCAGCGCGCGTTGTTCATCGCTGGGCTGACCCTGCCGTTCGACATCCGGGACCTCGACGTCGACCGCGCCCACATGACGACCCTGCCCATGGTCGTGGCGCCCGAGCGCGTGCTGGCGTGGGCCCGCCTCCTCTTGGGTGCCGCTGCGGCCCTCAGCCTGAGCGTGTGGGTTGGTCGGCTCTTGGAGCACGGCCTCCGACCCATCGACGTGGGTCCCGGAGTTCTTTTAGCCCAGAGCCTGTGGGCCTGGTGGATGCTTCGTCCCGCGCATGCGCTCCCCGCTCTTCAAGGGCAAGAACATGAACGTGAACACTTTACAGGGTGGCGGCTGGACGGCGTTCTGGTGATGCCCTACCTCGTGTTGCTGGCGTTGTACCTCGTGCTCCTGTTCTTGGCCCCTGTGCTGCGCGGATGAGCGTTCATTGTCACCACAGAAACAAAAGGATCCCAAAAATTGTCGTAAGTTGAGTGCAGTGGGGCTGTGGTGTCCCACCGCTGTTGAATCGCTAGACTTTATCGCATGCCACGTCTTCCCCTCCTCCTGGGCTTCCTCCTTCTCGGCGGCACACCCTTCCTCTCAAGTGCGCAATGGCTCGAGTGGGACATCCAAACCGATGAACGCCTCGTGCTCTCCAGCGTCGCCAATGCCGACGACGAGGAAAAAGACATTTGGCCTGCAGACCTCAACAAAGACGGGTGGACCGACGTCATCGTGGTGCGCAAAGAACCCTTTTCTGCCGCCACCGAACCGCCCAAGTCCGACTTGCTGCTGATCAACCAGGAAGGTGTGCTGGTCGACATGACCACCGAACTCGCTCCCGAATTCATTTCCAACCCCAGCTTCGCAAGAGACATCTACGTCGTGGACGTAGATGGCGATGCGTGGGACGACGTGGTCATCGTGAACACGTTCAACCAACAACCCATGTTGTACATGAATCTCGGAGAGGACGCCGACGGAAATTGGTTGGGATTGGCGGACGATTCCGACGCGCGCTTCCCCACGCTCGTAAGCGACCAGCCGCTCATTTGTGCGGTGTGGGCGGGCGACCTGACGGGCAACGGTGCACAGGACCTCTATTTCGTGAACTACCGCGTCAACAGCGGAGGCGGCACCGCAAAAGATTTTCTGCTCATCAACGATGGCACCGGCCACTTCACCGACGAAGGCGCGTCGCGTGCAGGCAACTTGCTGAACAGCGCCTTTGGCACAGCGGGCCAAATCCACGACATGGACGGCGACGGCGATTTGGACATCGTGAAGAACACCACCCTCTACAACGTGTTCCCATGGAATTCCCGGGGGGTCATCGTGCTGTTCAACGACGGCACGGGCAACTTCCCGACGTGGCAAAACCTCGTGCCAAGCGCATCGCCGTACATGTTTGAAGTGGTGGATTTCAACGGCGACGGCCTTTTGGACCTCTACGTGGTGGACGATGGTGCGGACAAAATCCTGACCGCCACATCCCACACCCCCGATGTCAACCTCGGCTTCAACACCGTCAACCTCAACTTCAGCTCGTCCAACGGCTTTGGGGGCAACGTTCACGCGGCGGACCTCGATTTGGACGGCGACCTCGACGTGGTTGTCTCCGACGTGGATGTGGACATCCCGCCCTGCAACAGCAGCCGGCGCATGGCCATCTATGAAAACGACAACGGGACCTTCTTGGACCCCTACAGCAACAACAATTTCGATTGGGTCACCAACAGCTACGACGTGGCGTTGCTCGACATCAACAACGACGGTTTGGTGGACATCTTGAGTGGAAAATGTGCCGGATACGACGTGATCATGTCCAACAACTGCGCGCTGGCGGCGAGCTCTGCGGATTTCGATTTGGACGGCATCCCCGACGCATGCGACGTCTGCCCCACCAACCCCAGCCCCGACTGTGAAGACGAAACCACCTTCCCTGAAGCGAACACGGGACACAGCATGGCGCGGCAGTGGAACGACCTGCTTCTCGAAAGCATCCGCGGAGATTTTGCGCGTCCCACCGTGCACGCCCGCAATTTGTGGCATTCGTCCATGCTGATGTGGGACGCATGGGCCGTGATGGACCCCACCGCATGTCCCGCCTTCTTGGGCCAAGACCTCGGGGGCTTTGTGGCCGATTTCGACGCCTTCACCCCCGCCACCACAGTGGAAGCAGCGCGAGATGAGGCCATCGCCTACGGCATGTACCGCCTCCTGCGCCACCGATTTGCCAACGCGCCGCAAGCCAACAACCTGTACCTCGGCTACGACAACCACATGGCCACCCTCGGCTACGACACGAACTTCACAAGCACGGACTACAGCACCGGCGATGGCCGCGCCTTGGGCAATCACCTCGCCGCGCAAATCATTGCGTTCGGATTGCAAGACCAATCGAACGAACAAAACGACTTCGCCAATCTGGTGTACGAGCCCTCCAACCCGTCGTTGATTGTGGACTTGCCTGGCAACTCGACGGTGCAGGATTTGAACCGGTGGCAGCCCTTGACCCTCGACTTGTTCATCGACCAAAGTGGCAACCCCATTCCCGGAGAAACGCCGCCCTTCCTGTCCCCAGAATGGGGTCAGGTGACTTCGTGGGCGCTCTCCGACGAGGACTTGACGTCCTACACCCGGGACGGCTTTGAGTACAAGGTCTACCACGACCCTGGAGTGCCCGCACTGCACGCCATGGACGGTTCCGGCACCTCCGACATCTACTCCGACGGCCACGCGATGGTGGCGTTGTGGTCGGGACTGTTGGACCCCACCGATGGCGTGATGTGGGACATCAGCCCCGCCTCCAGCGGAAACCGCGACTCCTACCCCACCACCCTGGAAACGTACGCCTCGCTTTACGACGCGGAAAACGGGGGCTCCCCGAGTCCGGGACACAGTGTCAACCCCGCCACGGGACAGGCCTATGCGCCCAACATGGTTCCTCGGGGCGACTACGCACGGGTGTTGGCCGAGTTTTGGGCAGACGGCCCCGATTCAGAGACCCCTCCTGGCCACTGGTTCACGATCTTGAACTACGTCAGCGACCATCCCGATCTGGTCAAGCAGTTCCAGGGCCAGGGCGACGTCCTGGGCGATTTGGAATGGGACGTCAAAGCTTACCTCGCGTTGGGTGCCGCGATGCAAGACTGCGCGATTGCCGCTTGGGGCGCCAAAGGTTGGTACGACTCCTCCCGTCCCGTGACGGCCATCCGCGGCATGGCGGAACTTGGCCAACGCACAGACCCCACGGCATCGAACTACCATCCCGGCGGCCTGCCCTTGGTCCCCGGCAAAATCGAAACCGTGCAGCCCGGCGATGCCCTTGCCGGCGCCTTCGGGGCCAATGTGGGCAAGATCAAGTTGTGGGCTTGGCTCGGCAGTGCCGCCATCAACAACGTCGACACCGACTTTGCTGGCGTAGGATGGGTCCTTGCCGAATCCTGGGAGCCTTACCAGCGTCCTTCATTCGTGAGCCCCCCGTTCGCCGGGTACGTCAGTGGGCACAGCACGTTCTCACGCGCGGCAGCCGAAGTCTTGACCGCGTTCACGGGCGACGCCTACTTCCCTGGAGGCATGGGCACGTTCTTGGCTCCGGCCAACGAATTCCTCGTGTTTGAAGACGGACCGAGTGTGGACGTAGAGCTTCAGTGGGCGACCTACCGCGACGCGTCCGACGAGTGCAGTTTGTCCCGCATCTACGGCGGCATTCACCCCTTCTTCGACGACGTGCCAGGACGCTTGATGGGCATTGACATCGGATTGGATGCGTTTGACCGCGCGGCCACCTTCTACGGCGACGGCATCACCGACATCACCTGCGATGCCGACCCTGGCACCGACACGTGCCCTGCCGACTTGGACAACGACGGCTTCATCGTCATTGGCGATGTGCTGATCTTCCTGGGAGACTTCGGATGCACCGCAAACTGCACCGCCGACATCAACGGCGACGGCAGCGTGAATGTGCAAGACCTGCTCGAGGGAATCTTGTCCAACTTCGGAACGCCCTGCCCTTGATGCTTAAGCGAATGCGAGGTCGAGGGCTTCGATGAAGGCCTGCGACGCCCGGTCCAAATCCGCGTCCGTGTGCGCCGCCGAGACAAAGCCCACCTCATAGCCCGACGGTCCGAGGTAAATGCCCCGGTCGAGCAAAGCCGCGTGCAGCGTGCTGAAGTAAGCCATGCTGTCGGGATCGATTTGGTCGCTGCGGCGGATGTGCACCGCATCCGAAAACGCCAACCAGAAAATGCTGCCACGACGGAAGATGTTGAAGCTGTAACCCTTGGCTTGGGCGTGGGCCACGATGGGATCAACCAAACGCGCAGCCTTGCGGTCGAGGTCTTCGTAGAAGCCGGGCTTCAGGCACTCCGTGAGTTGTGCGACCCCGGCCGCCATGGCCACGGGGTTGCCGCTGAGCGTGCCGGCCTGGTACACCGGACCGGAAGGCGCGATGTGCTTCATGACTTCGGCGCTCGCGGCGTAGGCGCCCACGGGCAGGCCGCCGCCGATGATCTTGCCAAACGCCAGCACGTCCGGCTGGATGTCGTACAGGCCCGCCGCACCTTCAAAGCCCACGCGGAAACCGCTGATGACCTCGTCGAACAGGAGCAAAATGCCTTCTCGCGTGCAGATGCGACGCACCTCCCGCAAGAAGTCGGCATCNTGGATGAGGAGGCCNTTGTTGGCGGGNATGGGTTCGATGGCGACGACCGCGATTTGGTCTTTGTACTCGGCGATGCACGCCTCGAGCGCCTCGAGGTCGTTCANCGGGAGGACCAAGGTTTCGCGGGCGTANGCTTCGGGCACGCCCGCGGAGGAGGANGTGCCGAGGGTGGCCAANCCNCTGCCCGCCTTCACGAGCAAGGCATCGACGTGGCCGTGGTAGCACCCGTCGAACTTGATGATTTTGTCTCGGCCCGTGACGCCGCGTGCCAAGCGAATGGCGGACATGGCCGCTTCCGTGCCGGACGACACAAAGCGAATGCGGTCGACGTACCTGTGGTTGGACAAAATCAATTCTCCAAGCTCATTCTCGAGGCGCGTCGGCGTGCCGAAGGAGGTGCCGTTGGCCAGCGTGGCCGTGACGCGGTCCACGACCGCAGGATGCGCATGGCCCAAGATGAGCGGCCCCCACGAGCAGCAGAAGTCGATGAACTCGTTGCCGTCGGCATCCCAAATGTGGGCGCCTTGCCCCTTGTCCACGAACAAAGGCGTTCCACCGACAGATTTGAAGGCCCGCACAGGCGAGTTCACGCCACCGGGAAACAGGGTTTGGGCCTTGTCAAACAAAGCCGCAGAAGAAGAGCGTTGGAGGGTCGTTGCCATTTCAGTGCGAAATTAGCCCAGCATGAGAGAGCTTCCCACCCTTGAGGCGGCCCGCGAATTGGATTCTGCGGACCCCCTCAGCCGATTTCGGTCGCGCTTCCACATTCCGCAACACGACGGCGCCGACACGATGTACTTCACGGGCAACAGCCTCGGGCTTCAACCCAAGGATGCCAAAGCCGCCTTGGAAGTCGAACTCGACGATTGGGCGAAGTGGGGGGTCGAAGGCCATTTCCAAGGTCAAAACCCTTGGGTCAGCTACCACGAGCGGTTTGTGGATGGCCTGTGTCATTTGACCGGCGCCAAGCCCCACGAAGTCGTGGCCATGAATGGGCTCACCGTCAACCTGCACCTGCTCCTCATCAGCTTTTACCAACCCAAAGGCGCGCGCCGGAAGTTGCTGTGCGAGGCGAAGGCCTTCCCGAGCGACCGGTACGCGTTGTGCAGTCAGATTCGCTTGCACGGCGGGAATCCAGACGAGGACCTCATCGAACTCGCCCCGCGCCACGGGGAACACCTCCTGCGCACAGAAGATGTGCTTCGCGCCATCGAGGACGCCGGAGAGGAACTGGCCACTGTGATGATTGGTGGGGTGAACTACTACACCGGCCAATTGCACGACATGAAGGCCATCACGGCTGCGGCACATCAGGTGGGTGGGACGTGTGGGTTTGATCTTGCGCACGCCATGGGCAACGTTCACCTCGACCTTCACAACTGGGGCGTCGACTTTGCGTGCTGGTGCAGCTACAAATACCTCAATTCAGGCCCTGGCGCCGTCTCTGGGGTGTTCATCCACGAGCGACATGTGCGGCAGGCCGACGGCGCAGGTACGGCCATGCGCCGCCTGGAAGGGTGGTGGGGCCACGACGCCGAGAGCCGGTTCAAGATGGACCCCGAATTTGTGCCCATGCCCAGCGCCGAGGCGTGGCAAATGAGCAATGCCCCCGTCCTGAACATGGCGGTCCACAAGGTGTCCCTCGACCTGTTTCAAGAGGCGCGCATGGAGTCCTTGGTGGCGCGTTCGAAACGTTTGACGGCCTACCTCGAAACGCTTGTTCACATCGTGGCCGAGCGGACGGGTGCCCACCTCGAAATCCTCACCCCGACGGACCCGCACGCCCGGGGGTGCCAGCTCAGCGTGGTGGCCCATGGATACGGTCGGTCGCTGTTTGACCACCTGATGGCGCATGGCGTGGTGGTCGATTGGCGCGAGCCCGCGGTCATCCGCATGGCCCCCGTGCCGCTGTACAACAGCTTTGAAGACATGGTGCGATTCAGCCACGTTTTGGAAGCCGGCCTGACGGAACTCGCGGGGCGCGCTTGACCGATTTGTACCCATTTCTTTCGTCCTTTGTGACATGGCACGATCCCGTTTTGCAGTGTTTGGCGCAGGCCGTTACGGCACCCAAATCGCCTTGTCCCTCGCCCGCCGCGGTGCGGAGGTGTTCACCTTTGATGCCGACGCCGACCGCGCGGAGTTGCTCAAAGAAGATGTGAGCTTGGCGGTGACGCTGGACTCCACGGACAAAAAGGCGCTGCTCGCCCAGCACGTTCAGGACCTCGACGCCGCCGTCGTGGCCATCGGCGAGAACTTCGAAGCGACCGTGTTGACCACGTTGAACCTGCTCGATTTGGGGTTGCCGCGGGTGATCGTTCGGGCAAACGACGCCAACCAAGAACGCATTTTGAGCAGCTTGGGCGTGACGGAAATCTTGAGCCCTGAAAGCGAGGTTGCAGAAGTGGTGAGCGAGCGTCTCATCAACCCCAACATTCGGGGATTCCTGTCCCTGCCGGACGACTATGAAATCGCGGAGCTCAAAGCGCCGGCAGCCTGCCACGGACGACAACTCGCCGACTTGGAATTGGCCAACCGCTACGAGCTGCGTCTGATCACGATCCGACGGGAGTTTGAAGAGGTGGGCGAAGACGGCGCGCCGTGTGTCCGGGAGCACATCTTGGGGGTGCCCAAGCCCGACACAACCATTGAGGCCACGGACACCTTGGTGGTGTTTGGCTCCTTGGACAACGTCAAGCGCTTCCTCGACATCAACACTTAAGGGGCCTCCCCCACAGGTGCGGCCACGGTGCCGCACGCCGAGGCATCCAACGTCCACGTCGTTTCCAAAACCCAGTTGGGCCGCAGCTCCTCTGCGGACAGCTTGAGCACGGGCTCGGGCGTGCGCCACGTGGGCACATCCACGCTCCGCCACACCTCATCGCCGTCAAGGTCTCCCCACCATGTTGCGCTCACTTTGCCGGGAGACAGGCTTGTCCACCTCAGGGTGGTGTCGCCCTGCACGGCCACCGCATCCAACCGCATTCCTTGGTTGTCCGTCAACTCCACCAATCCTGCACACCCTGCGCCCTCGAGGTGGAGAATCCATTCGGAGAGGGCGTCTTGCGGCTGCACACTCCACGCCAACTCCAACGTGTCCTCGGGGAACAGCTCCGTCCCGGCGTTCGCGTTCGCGTCCGCGTCCACGTCAGCACCCGCGCGGATCAACGCGCCGGGCAACAGCGTCAGCGACACTTGGGCTCCGGCCTTCATACAGGCCTCGTTGGTGAGTTCCATCCGCATGCTTGGCCACCGCGATTCCACCAACACGGGAACAGGCACGCTGTCCACACGAAGCGCCATTCGCGACGTGTCCACCCCTGAAATCGGAGCCGACCACGTGACGGTGGGCCGTTCGCCGGGGATTCGCTTGCCCAGGGGTTTGGCCACCAACTCCAACGCCTCCGTCGGTGTCCACCGCGGGGCCGGCACATCCATGGTGTCTGTGGTCCATTCGCCCGCAGCCCAAACCGGGGCGTGATGCCACACTAGGCGCAGTGCCGCGCTGTCCGCAGTCCATCCCCACGCATGAATGCGGTTCTTGTCAAATTTCAACAAGGTCACGCCGCAGGAATCGGCCCAAGACAGCGAATCGTTGGCCCCCAAGGGCTCGCTCAACGTCCACGATGCATGCCCTGTGGAATCCCACCGTGCCTCTGTGAGATAGGGGGCGCGAGGGCCTTCGGTGTTTCCTGAGCGAAGTTCCCACAACGTGGTGTCCCCGGCCATGGCCGCCGTCGGCCCCACCGCGACGCGCTCACCGGCATCCCAAGCATAGTTCCTGTTGGCGTCCTCGACGGCCATAAGGCGGAACCGCCCCTCGGGCAGGTAGCCGACTTCAAAGGCGCCCGCACCGTTGGTGGTCCCCACAAACTGAGGTACCATGCCGGCGAGAATGCTGTCAAGCGGCAGGTCCTCGGGATAGAGCATCACACGCAGGTCCTTGGACGGCGAGCCCACGATGGCGTCACGAACCACCCCTTGAATCGCGAGGGTGTCCAAGGTGCTGCCCGTGGAAAAGGCATGCACCAATTCCTTGGCGGGATTGCCCTCGTTGACGTCCACAATGCCCTCTCCAAATTGGAACACGTAGGTCGTGTTTTCCTTCAGTCCTCCCTCCCACGAGAGCTCGACCTCGCGGCCGCGCACAACCAGATCCATGGGGCCTTCCAATGGGGGACTCACCAGCAGTTGGGGACGCCATTGACCTGCCTTGACGTACTCGTCAAAGGCCAACACCAGTCGGTCGGGCATGACCTCTGTGGCTCCCACCTCCGGCAGCGCCGCAACCATGGTGGGAGGCGTCTCATCCTTGGGACCTCCTGTCGGGGAACCGACTTGGGCACATCCCGCGACGAGAAGCGCCACAAACAGCCCCAGTGCACCAAACGCATTGCACACACCCATGTCCCATGAGACGCACCTCCTCATCGCGTCCACGTCCATGCGTCCCACATTGTCGAAACCACCGCCGTCAACGCCTCCAAGGCCTCGACATCGGCCGCGGAGAAATCGTCTGCTTTCGCGCTGTCGATGTCCCACACCGCCACCACCTCCCCCGCGGCATTGCACACGGGAAGGACCACCTCACTGAGGCTTGCAGAACTGCACGCCACATGGCCCGGAAAGTCGTGGACGTTGGGCACAACTTGGGTTTCATTGTGCTCCCACGCTGCGGCGCATACGCCTTTGCCCCGAAACAGTCGGGTGCATGCCACCGAACCCTGAAACGGGCCCAGGACCAAATTGTCTTCGGCCTGATCCACCACGTAAAATCCCACCCAATGCCATCCGGCGGCTGAAAACACCGCCGCTGCCGCATTGGCCAGGTTGGCCCATCCAGAACGCTCGCCTTCCATCAAGGCCTGGAGGGGCTGGACGAGTTGCTGCAAGCGCAAAGCGCGCGGCAACGTCATGTCGATGGGAAGGTCGTGCGCCACAGCCCAAAAGTACGCCTCCCCCTGCTGCCATCCACACGCCATCCACCTCGCCAACCCCATCATCCCATGGCCAGCCACACCCCGCCCACAACCTGCACGCCCTCGGCCCCGAGCACCTGTTGACACGCCCGAAACGTCGCCCCCGTTGTCAGGACATCATCGACCAGCACCACACGTTCCGGGTGCGCCGTTCGCCAATCCTCCCGCACCCCAAACGTGCCACGAAGGGCCGACAGCCGGGCCGCGCGGGTGGCGCTTGTGAGGGACACGCGGTGTTTGAGGCGGCGAAGGAGCTTGGGTTGGACCTCATAGCCCCACCCCGTGGCCAGCCCCTCCGCCAAGGCTTGGGGCGGGTTGAAGCCACGACGCACATGACGTCGCCAGTGCAACGGCACCGGGACGAGCACAACGTCCCTCGGGGGGGGCGGCCAACCTTGGGCCATCCATTGGCCCAAGGCGCGGCCCTGGCTCGGAAACCCACCGTACTTCACGCGATGCACCACACGATGCGTGTCCGGCCGCAACCGAAAACCCACCCCAAACACGGCGCACCCTACCCGCTCTTGGGCAAGTCGTTGAACCGCCTCGCTGCCGGGCACACTCGGCCAAGCCCATTGGCAGGGCGGGCACATCCCCGCCACCTCGTTGGGCACCAAGGGCTCTCCACAGCCCCAGCATCGCCCCAATCCCCATCCCAAATTCATGCCCCTCCAAGGTGCAATGCTTGCCTCTCGATGTGGCGCGCGTTTTGTGTGCGCCCAGCCATGCTTCGCGGTTGTCGGGCGTTGTAGATTCGGGGGGTGAAGTTTGGCAAACTCGATACCGC